>JAGASB010000013.1 GCA_017621955.1 Clostridia bacterium
ACCAAGGGCTCGGAGGATTTTGCGGTAACGATGCTGGCGCGCACCGTTTCTTCCTTGGTATCCTCTCCGGGCAGAACCACGGCACAGAATACGCAATCCTCTCCGTCCACGGCGATCATCCCGTGGGGCGTGGACGAATTGTAATAAATACTGTCGCCTTCTTCAAGAACTTCAACGTGTTCACCGACTTGAACTTTTAATTTTCCGCTCAAAACCAAGTCAAATTCTTGACCAGAGTGAGTGGTTAAATGTATAGGTTTATTTTGTTGTGCTTGTGAATATTCATATTTAACGTAATACGGTTCAGCAAGTTTATCCTTAAATTTAGGCGCAAGGTTGGCAATGTTAATTCCGTCTTCTTTTGCGGTTTCTTGCCCTTGACCTTTTCTGGTAACGGTGTAAGTAGAAAGTTTTGCAGAACTACCTTCTAAAAGTTCCGTCATTTCTACACCGAAAGCCAAAGCACATTTATGGATAAATGAAAAAGGTATATCTACTTTACCGCTTTCGTACGAAAGATATTGCGCTTCGTCTACGTTAGTTTTTTCAGTCATCTCTTTAACGGAGTAGCCCATAATATCACGCAACTCCTTAATTCTTGTTGCAATCTCCGATAACTGATTTAAAGTGTTGTTAGTGTTCATGGTTGTTAACCTCCTTAAAAAATTTTTATATATAATATATTTTTTTAACAACTTTTATATGCGGTAACCAAAAACAAAAACCCGTCTCAAAGAAATCTTTGAGACGGGTATAAATTACTCGCGGTACCACTCAAATTGCAATTAATATTGCCACTTTCAGAGTCCATCAACTCCTATGCATTAACGCAGCAATCACGGAAAGCGCCTACTCGGAAATCACCTTTGGGACTTTCGGCTCGGAAGTGATAGGTCGTTAAGAATAATTATACCGATTTACACCAACCATCGGCTCTCTGCGCTAACTTTTCTTGACCGTCTTCGTCACAGCCTTTGTATTAAGTTGGGTTTAGTTTACCACTTTAAAACCCTGATGTCAAGCATTTTTTAATAACATAAAAAAATTTTTTTAAGTTAATTTTTCGATGTATTTTTTTAATTATCAAAAAATGCACTACTTTAAGAAATGGCATTGTTTAGGTTATTTCTTTTTTAAATCATCAGTTATATCAACGAAAAGCCATATAAAAAATAGAACGTAAAACAAATATCCTATGCACTCTAATACCATTAATAATCCTTTCCCTAGGGATTTCCATATATGCCGTTTTTTAACCGCAAGCACTTGCTTATCTTTGTTTGTGTCTTCATTAAGTAATTTGATCGCTTTTTCAGTAATAAACGCTTCCTTGCAATTAGGACAAATATTTGCTTCTTTATTATCGTCTATTATAATATTTTCTCCACAATTAGTGCATTTAGCATTTACTTGCGCCATTATACCTTTCCCCAAAAATTTTTATAGTTTTATTATAGCACGTCAACCATCTTATTGCAACAAAATAAAAAAAGACTATCATTTGGCAAAAGCGAGAGAATCGATAGTCTTGTGGTTGCGGGAGTGGGATTTGGCGACTGTTCGCCCATACCCGATATACAGTGGGTGTCCACTGTTTACCATTCGGGAAATTTGCTAGGCAAATTTTTTCCTTAATTCAAATCCCACCACTTGCTTTACAATAAAAAATAAAAGACAGGTTAAAGTACCTG
>JAGASB010000111.1 GCA_017621955.1 Clostridia bacterium
GATTATCGCTAAATCTAACGAAACGGGTATCCCTGCCGACGTTTACGCTAAGCAGATGATTGAAAATATCGATGAGCAAATGGCACGCTTAAAGGTTGACGACCCAAGTTTGTGGCTTAAAGCGACCGAAAGCATTGAAGATATTATTGCGTTCGTGTCAACGCTCATTGAAAAAGGGCACGCATACCCCACCGAAAAGGGTGACGTTTATTTCTCTGTTGAAAGCTTTCCGTCATACGGCAAGTTATCACATAGAAACTTAGAAGACGCTATGAACGGTGTTAGAGTCGATAACGACGAAATGAAGAAAAACCCCTTAGACTTTGCACTTTGGAAGTCTGCTAAGGTAGGTGAACCAAGTTGGACTTCACCTTGGGGCGAAGGTAGACCGGGTTGGCACATAGAGTGTTCTACTATGAACAAAAAGGCGTTTGGTGAACAGATTGATATTCACGGTGGCGGTAGAGACTTGATTTTCCCACACCACGAAAACGAAATCGCTCAGACCGAAGCGCTTACGGGTAAGCCGTTTGCTAAGTATTGGATTCACAACGGACTTATAAAAGTAAACGGACAAAAAATGAGTAAATCTCTTGGCAACAGCCTTTTCTTAAAAGATTTACTTGACAAATATTCACCTGAAACCATTAAGTTTGCACTTCTTCAAACAAACTATCGTGGGGACATAAACGTTACCGATAATCTTTTCCCCGATGCTGAAAGGCATTTGTACGAATTTTATAAAACCATTAAGGCGGTTGAAGATGCGTTCGGCAAGGTGGACGGTGAAAACGCTCAGCTTGACGCTCAGTTTAATAGCGCTATGGACGACGACTTTAACACTGCACTTGCAATAAGCAATTTGTTTGGAATATTTAAGTCTATCCGTGCAAAACTTAGCGCAGGGGATAAGACGGTTGCTTGCGACGTAAGTCAATTACGCAAGACTTATTCGTTAATAGGATTGTTTAACTCTGATGCGCAAGAGTTTATCAATGAGTACGAAGCAAAACAAGTTAAAGTTGATATTCCAAAAGACGTTATTGAACTTGCTGAACAAAGACTTGTTGCACGCAAGAATAAAGATTGGGCAAAGTCAGACGAACTCCGTGACGCTATCGCAAGCAAGGGCTACTTAATTAAAGACGGCAAAGACGTTTACGAACTTATTAAAAAGGACTAACGATTATGATTACTTCAAAAGAATTAAGAGAAAAATGGATTAAATTTTACGAAGAACGTGGACACGTTAATATAGGCGCCGTTTCGCTTATAGGCGACGGTACTACGGGCGTTATGTTTAACGTTGCGGGTATGCAACCTTTAATGCCTTATCTTCTTGGCAAAAAGCACCCTATGGGGACTAAACTTTGTAACGTTCAAGGCTGTGTTAGAACGGTCGATATCGATTCGGTTGGCGATGCAACGCACTTCACTTTCTTTGAAATGATGGGAAATTGGAGTTTGGGCGATTACTTTAAGAAAGAAAAAACCAAATGGTCGTTTGAACTTTTGACCGAAGTGTTCGGCTTTGACAAAGATAAAATTTGTTCTACCGTGTTTGAGGGTAACGACAGCGTTCCAAGGGACGAAGAAACTGCCGGCTACTTAAAAGAGCTAGGAATTAAACCCGAAAATATTTTCTATCTTGATAAATCAAATAACTGGTGGGAACTTGAAGGTACGGTCGGCACGCCTTGTGGACCTGACAACGAATGGTTCTATCCACGCCACGACAATCCTTGTTGTGATACTTGCGACGTAAACTGTGATTGCGGTCGTTACGTTGAAATCGGCAACGACGTTTATATGCAGTATAAAAAGTTAGAAGGAGGAAAATACACTGAACTTGAAAACAAAAACGTTGACACGGGCTTTGGCTTAGATAGGCTTTTGCTTTTCTTGAACGGTCCTGACGATGGTTATAAAACCGACCTTTTTGCTAGCGCAATAGCACGTCTTGAAACGGCTTCAAATAAAGCGTACGGTGTTGACGCATCCGATACTAAGGCAATGCGTATTATCGCCGACCACACAAGAACGGCAGTTATGCTTATCGGTGATAAAAACGGCATAGTTCCGTCAAATACAGGTGCAGGATATATTTTAAGAAGACTTCTTCGCCGTGCAATAAGGTATTGCAAAAACTTAGGGGTTGAAGCGACTGAAATGTGCGAAGTTGCTAAAATCTTTATTGAAAAGATATATGATGAAGCATATCCGTTGCTCGTTGAAAAAGAAGATTATATCCTTGACGAAATCACTAAGGAAATCAAAAAGTTTGAAGCAACGCTTGCGTCTGGCATGAAAGAGTTTGATAAGTGCCTTATCGGTATGGAAAGAAAGAACGCATTTATGAGCGCAAAAGACCCGTCTTACGTTCCCGAAACTGAAATTACGGGCAAGCAAGCGTTTAGGCTTTACGATACTTTCGGCTTCCCGTTAGAACTTACTGTTGAACTTGCTAACGAAAAAGGTCTTACCGTTGATGAAAAGGGCTTTAACGAAGCGTTTAAGGCGCACCAAGAACTTTCAAAGGCACAGGCTCAATCGGCAAAGGGTGGTCTTGCTGAACAAACTGAAAAGACAACTAACTATCATACTGCAACACATATTATGCTTGCAGGTCTTCGTAAAATGTTCGGTACAGGCACTGAACAAAAAGGTTCTAATATAACCGATGAAAGAATGCGCTTTGACTTTAACTTAGACCATAAAATGACCGAAGACGAACTTAAAACACTTGAAAACTTCGTAAACGACGTTATTGCTAAAAAGATAGACGTTGTAAGAACGGAAGAAAAGTATATAGATGCAGTAAAAGGCGGTGCTTACGGCGTGTTCAACGCTGATAGCGACGACCAAATCGTATCAATTTACACTATCGACGGTGTTGATAAGCAAATTTGTGGTGGTCCACACGCTAAAAACACGGGCGACCTTGGAACTTTCGTAATAAAGAAAGAAGAGAGTTCTTCAAGTGGCGTAAGAAGAATTAAAGCAATATTAAAATAGAATGAAAGCACTTGCAATTAAGCAAGTGCTTTTTCTTAACTAATGAACAAATAAGTGTTAAGCATAAATCCGTGTTTATTTTTTAATGTGGTATATAAAGAAAAGTCTTTTGTGAAAATTCCACAAACGTTTAAGTTTTGAACAACTTCAATATAGTTTGTGCTGTGTTGTAATTTATAGGATTTGTAAGAAACTTCTTCGTAAGTTGTGTAAAGTGTTGTTTTTATCAAATTATGTTCGCTGTCGTATTCGCTTATTTTTAATAACGATGGGGTGGAAATTTTATTTATTACTATTTTAATATTGCAATCGGTTTTGTAGGGATATTCAGAGTTGTGGTTCTTAAAACTTTCATTAAATATAGCACATTCTTTTAGCACCACTTCTGTTTGTGAGCCTATAAGGGTAGGCGCGGTGTGTAAATTAAACCCTTTTTCACTATTATCAAGTGCGTAAACAAAAATTTTTTCAACGTCTTTATACACGGATAAAGAAAAATTATATTCTTTTATTCCTGCGGTTGTTAAGTAAGATGAATGGTGTTTTATCCCAGCACAACGCATACTATTGTAACTAATTTCAGCGAAAGGGTATCTATCGGATATCGGGTGTAAAACACCATTAAGTGCGTAATAGTAATTTGGGTCATTAGAGTTGTAAACGGGTGCGCAATCACCGACGTATTCTTCTATGGCTATGAAAAAACCATATATATAATATTCGTTTTCGACATAATCGTCTATAACTTTAATTGAGTTTACGGTATAACTGTTTGTTTGACTATTGTATGAATAATTTGCTTTTAGGCGATAGCCGTCCTTTATGTCTTTAATATGAAAAATATTACCGTGCTTGCTTATACA
>JAGASB010000112.1 GCA_017621955.1 Clostridia bacterium
GGTAACGGTGTTGAAGGGGAAGACGTAACCGCACAGGTTTTAACAATAAAAAGTTTTCCTTTGTCCATTGCTTATAAAGGCAAAATGGAAGTTCAAGGCGAAGCTATTATGAGGCTATCCGTACTTGAACAGTACAATAAAACAGCAAACGAACCGCTTAAAAATGCTCGAAACGCAGTTGCCGGGGCGATAAGAAATTTGGACCCCAAAGTTACTGAAAAAAGACGTGTGGAAATTATGTTCTACAACGTAAACTATATGCAAGATAAAACTCTTTTAACCCAAATTGAGTGCGTAGAATTCTTAAAGGAAAACGGGTTTAAGGTCCACCCTTATTTAGCGCATTGCAAGGATATAAACGAAGTTATGTCTGCAATAAAAGATATAGAAATCAATAGGAAAAACCTTGATATTTTAACTGATGGTGCAGTTGTTAAAATCAATGACTTTAATAAGCGTAATATCCTTGGTAGCACTGATAAGTTTCCACGTTGGGCGATTGCTTTTAAGTTTGAAGCCGAAGAAGTTACAACAATTTTAACCGATGTAAAATGGCAAGTTGGTAGAACGGGCAAATTAACTCCGCTTGGAATATTAGAACCTACTGAACTTGCAGGAGCAACGGTAAGAAAAGCAACGCTAAATAACTATGGTGATATTGTAAGAAAGGGCGTTAAAATCGGTGCAAGGGTACTTGTTAGAAGAAGTAACGAAGTTATTCCTGAAATTTTAGGCACTACCGAAGTTTACCCCGACAGCAAAGAAGTGATTAAACCAGAAGTTTGTCCGTTTTGTCATACCAATGTACAAGAAAACGGAGCGAATATTTTCTGCCCGAATAAAGACTGTCGTCCACGAGTAATTGCTCGCCTTGTCAATTTTGCTTCAAAAGGTGGTGTGAATGTTGACGGGTTTAGCGAAATGACGGCTGGACTTCTTTACGATAAGTTTGGCGTTAAAAATTTTGACGACCTTTATATGCTTAATAGGGAAAATGTTCGCTCTCTTGATGGATATAAAGATGCTAGAACTGATAATTTGCTCAGTTCAATTGAAAACTCTAAGACAGTTCCCTTTGCTAACTTTATTTTTGCGTTAGGGATAGATAACGTTGGCAAAAAGACGGCGAAAGATTTAGCAAAACATTTTTCTAATATTGAAGCGCTTAAAGGTGCATCTATTGAACAACTTTTAGTTATTGATGAAGTAGGTGAAGTCGTGGCTGAAAGTATATTTAATTATTTTAATGACCAAGACAACGCATTAGAAATTGAAAGGCTGTTTAATTGTGGTGTTAAAATAGTATATGAAAGTAGCGTTTCAGGTGGAGTTTTTGAAGGTGAAAAAATTGTTTTAACAGGCACTTTAACGGATTTTAAACGTGATGACGCAATTAAAATTATAGAAAGTTTTGGTGGCCAAATAATGTCTAGCGTTTCTAAAAATACAACGCTTGTTATTGCCGGTGAAAGTGCTGGCAGTAAACTTGATAAGGCGAGGGCGTTAAATATTAAAATAATCGACGAAGAAACTTTTAAAACACTTATAAAAACTTGATAAAATATTTATTTTGTGATAAAATAAATAAGATTAATAGGAGATTTACTTTATTATGTACAGTATGACTGGCTACGGTAGGGCTGAATATAGCGATAACGGCGTTAATCTTGTGGTTGAAATCAAAACGGTAAATAACCGTAATTTTGACCTAAATTGCAAAACGCCAAGGGCATTTATTGCACTTGAAGACGTTATTAGAAAAACAGTCCAAAACTACGTTAAGCGTGGAAGGATTGATTTGTTTGTTAATTTTTCCGATAAGCGTGAAGTGTCTTCGGTTATCGAAGTTAATCTAGAAAAAGCGGTTGGATATTATTCTGCAAGTAAAGAAATTGCCGATAAACTTTCTTTGCCAAACGATTGTACAGTAAGTATGCTTTTGCGTTGTCCTGACGTTATAAGCGACGGTGCTACTACGGACTTGACTGAGTTTTCTGATATAGTTAAAACGACGGTGGAAAATGCGTGTGTTAAACTTAATGAAATGCGTAGAATTGAGGGTGAAAAGTTGGTTTCGGATTTACTTAGCCGTATGCAGACCATCAAAAATTTGGCGGATAAAATTAAACAACGTGCGCCTATGGTTGCGTTAGAGTACAAAACTAAATTGCAAAATAGGATTAGCGAAGCGCTTCAAGACGTTAAGTATGATGAAGCAAGGCTCTTAAACGAAGTTGCCTTTTATACCGATAGGGTAAATATAGACGAAGAACTAACAAGATTAAATTCTCATATAGCACAATTTACCGAAATTGTCAAAGTCGACGGTATGGGTAAAAAACTTGACTTTTTAATGCAGGAATTTAATAGGGAGTCAAACACTATTTGTTCAAAGTCAAACGACATTGAAGTTACAAGATATGCCTTAGAACTTAAAAACGAAATTGAAAAAGTAAGGGAACAGGTTCAAAATTTAGAATAATGAGAAACGTTTTAGTTGTGCTATCTGGTCCGTCTGGCGTTGGGAAAGGAACGGTTGCTAAAAAAATTGTAGAAAGAAATAGTA
>JAGASB010000113.1 GCA_017621955.1 Clostridia bacterium
GACAAGCACACGTCTAACTGCCAAATTGAATTTTTAGGGTGAATTTATATGACTGTTTTACTGCGTAATTTTTTTGCAAATTAAATAAAATTTTTATAGAAAAGTTTTTAATTATGACAAAAGTTGTCATATAACAAATGATAGATTTGTGGTAGTAAATAAATTATAAGGAGAATTGTTTATGTATATGCCACCTTTTGAAGAAGTAAAGAAGACAAACGAAGATGAATTATTAAAGATAATTCGTGGAACGAAAAAGAAGATGGGGCGTTTACGCAACATTATGGAGCATCCTGATTATAAATATAGAAAGGATAAAAAATGTCCTTCTGATTTAGTTATTTATAAGTGTGACCGTGACTTATTAAATATGGCAATCATACGCTATATAAGTTTGGGTGGAGATTATAAATACGGGCAAACAGAAGTAAACGATACAAAATTTAACGATAAGTTAGAAGAAATATCAAAAATAACTTTTATTAACGGGGGTTTCTTTGAAGGTCAACGAAAAACAGTTGTAGATTTATCAGGGAACGAAGTTAAACTTGAAACGGGATATTTAGGGGATTTAGCTCCATTTGATATCGGGTATGATAAAGAAAATTTTCTTTATGAGTTTGGCGAATTACATATTGGAGAGTGGCGTAGAAGCTATCAAACGGAACGTTTTGGAATATCAATTTTAGATGGTGAACAATGGTCTTTAGAGATAGAATATAGAGATGGAAAGAAAAAAGAATATGGCGGCTCTAACGCATATCCATATAATTATGAAGATTTGATAAGTTTACTAGGGTTAAATTTGATTGAAGTGCCATTTTTAGGCGGAATAGAAACTTAAATAAAATGACGGCAGTAATAACTGCCGTCATTGGTATTTTTATAAAATCAAGCAAAAATATAACTATAACTCGATTTTCCATTGAAAAATTTTTAGATATATGTTATTATTAGATTATAATCTAATAAAACAGGTGGGTTATGGTTAGTTACAAGAAACTTTTCAAATTACTTATTGACAAAGATATGTCTAAAAAAGACCTTGCAGAAAAAGCGGGGTTAAGTGCTTATACGGTCACCAAGATGAATAAAGGTGAAATTGTTAAATCAGATACGTTAGCAAAAATATGTAAAGTATTGAATTGCACTTTTGACGATATTATGGAAATAACACAGGATTAGGGGAAGAGTTATGCAAAAATATGACATTAATAAATATAGCGTAGAAACAATATTAAGCTGGGTAAAAAATAAAGAAGTTGTTATTCCAGAAATTCAAAGGCCGTTTGTTTGGAAAGCAAAACAGGTTAGGGATTTGATTGACTCATTGTATAAGGGATATCCTACAGGTTATCTTATTGTAAGTAGAAGCCATGACGTGAAACTTAAAGATGGTTCTTTATCAAAAGGTCAAAGAATACTTATTGACGGACAACAAAGGGTAACTGCACTTATGACGTCTATTTTAGGGATAACGGTTTTAGACGAAGAATATAAAGAACGTGTTATTAAAATTGCATATAATCCATTCGCTAAAGAAGATGAAGAAATCTTTGATGTTCAAGACCAATCACATATAAAAAGTAAGAAATGGATAGAGGATATATCGGTTTTATTTAGGACAGATTTTGACTCGTTTGAATTTATAGAAAAGTATTGCGAAGATAATCCCGAAATTACAAAAAGGGAAATGAATCAAAAACTTCAATCTATTTTATCTATAAAGCAAAAAGATTTAGGCGTTATTGAATTATCGGCAGAACTAGATATTGATACTGTTACAGACGTGTTTATTAGAATAAACTCGAAGGGAACGGTTTTGAGTCAGGCAGATTTTGCTATGAGTAAAATTGCGGCAGATAGTAAATTCGGTGGTAATAATTTGAGAAAAGCCATTGATTATTTCTGTCATATAGCGATAGAGCCAAGTTTTTATCATAAATTAAAAGAAGCCGACC
>JAGASB010000114.1 GCA_017621955.1 Clostridia bacterium
ATACCCGATGGTGCGGATAAGCCCAAGGACGGTAGAATTAAGACGAGCGAAAGTTTAGTTTCTTTGATAGAAAAGAAAAAGGTTGAACTTGATGCGTGTCGTCCGCTAACCGAAGGGGAAGTGCAAAGGCTTTACGAAGACTTTATGATTGAGTACACGTATAACTCAAATGCTATTGAGGGCAACACCTTAACACTTCGTGAAACGGATATGGTACTTCGTGGACTTACCATTGACCAAAAACCACTTAAAGACCATATGGAAGCAGTTGGGCATAAAGACGCTTTCTATTTTGTGGTTGATTTAGTTAAAGAAAAAGCTGAACTTACTGAATACGTTATTAAGTAGATACATTCGCTTGTTCTTGCTGATAAGCCTATGGATAAAGGTACTTATAGAAAAGTCCCCGTTCGTATTATGGGTGCTTATCACGAGCCTGTTCAACCTTATTTAATAGAGCCTAAAATGAACGAATTGCTTACCTGCTATAAAAACGATAATAGAAATATCGCAGAAAAACTCGCTTATTTTCATATCCAGTTTGAGGGGATACATCCTTTTATTGATGGAAACGGTAGAACGGGTAGACTACTTGTCAATTTAGAACTTATGAAAGCAGGCTATCCACCGATAGATATAAAGTTTACCGATAGAAAGAGATATTACGACGCATTTGATGATTATCACGTTAAAAAAGATTTATCAGCAATGACAAAACTTTTCGCAGAATATCTAAACGCAAGACTAGACGAATATTTAAGTGTGTTAAGCAACATATAACATTAATTTACCAGTGACTATGTAAATGGAGAAATAAGATGACTGATAAAGAACTAAAGAAATTAAAAGATGACCTTTGGCGTTCTGCGGATATGTTACGTGCAGGTGCACACTTGGCTGCAAATAAATATGGACAGCCTATACTTGGCTTAATATTCCTTCGCTATGCGGATATTTTATATAAACAACATAAGGCAGAGATAGAGGAAAAGTATAATAAGTTAAAAGGAACTCGTATGGAAAAATCTATGAAAGACATTTCCATAGAAGTTTGCGGTTTTTATTTGCCCCCCGAAGCTTATTATGATTACATAAACGACGCACCAGATAATGCTGAAAAAGCTACTCTCGTTAAAAAAGCAATGGTTGCGATTGAAGAGAATAACGACAAAATGGACGGCGTTTTACCTAAAGAAGTTTATGGTCAGCTTGTTCCCGAAGAAGAACCCGAACTCTTATCTAAAATAGTCCGTGTGTTTAAGGATATACCAGAAAACATAAGCGTTGACCTTTTTGGTGAAATTTACGAATTCTTCCTTGGTAGTTTCGCTTTGCAAGAAGGTAAAGACGGCGGTACGTTCTATACGCCAGCAACAGTTGTTAGATATATGGTGGAAGTGTTAAAACCCACTTCTGGCGATAAAATGTTCCTTGACCCTGCATGTGGTTCGGGTGGTATGTTCGTGCAAGCAGCCCGCTATATGCATAACCACAACGTAAGCGAATCGGATATGATGAAATTCCGTTGCTATGGCGTGGAAAAAGAACCCGACACCGTAAAGTTAGCAAAAATGAACTTGCTACTTAATAACGTTCGTGGTGAAATAACCGAAGCAAACTCTTTCTATGCAGACCCTTATGATGCAGTAGGTAAGTTTGATTACGTTATGGCAAACCCACCTTTCAACGTTGACGAAGTTGTTTATGAGAGAGTAAAGGATGATGCAAGGTTTAATACTTACGGCATACCTAAAAACAAATCTAAAACCGCAAAAAAAGATAGCGATAAAAAGGAAACCGTTCCTAACGCAAACTATTTGTGGATTTCTTACTTTGCATCAGCATTAAAAGAAACAGGTAAAGCTGCTTTAGTTATGGCAAACTCTGCGTCTGATGCTGGCAATAGCGAATACGATATAAGAAAGAAAATGATAGAAGAAGGCATCATCTCTCAAATGGTTACTTTGCCTTCAAATATGTTCTCTTCCGTAACACTTCCTGCAACACTTTGGTTTTTTGATAAGGCTAAAGCAAATACCGATAAAAAGAACGAAATTCTTTTTGTTGATGCAAGAAACGTGTTCACACAGGTTGATAGGGCGCACCGTAAATTCAGCGACGAACAGATTAAAAATTTAGGCATAATCTCTCGTCTTTATGAAGGCGAAAAACAAGCTTTTGTTGATTTAATTGAAGAATACAAACAGTTAATGGCAAACGCGCCTGAAAAGGCTGATGAAAAAGACGTTAAAACGAAAGACTACTTTAAGGCGCAAATTGATTGGCTATTGGAAAAATTCCCTAACGGCGAATATCAAGACGTTATAGGGCTTTGTAAAGTAGCAAAACTTGACGGTGAAGACGGAATTATAGACCAAGACTATTCTTTAAACGCTGGGCGTTACGTTGGCGTTGTTATTGAAGACGATGGCTTAACCGCAGAAGAGTTCAAAACAGAAATGCTTTCACTTAATAGCGAACTTGAAAAACTAAATCAAGAGGCAAGAGCGTTAGAAGAAAAAATCTCGCTCAATCTAAAGGGGCTTTTTAATGAGTAATCAAAATAAGAGCTTAAATAAACAAGCTATAGGTTTTGTAATTTTATTAGCATTAGTAGTAATAACAGCCTTTGTTAAAGGTGGATTCATTGGTGGATTACATATTTTAAGTGAAATTATAAACATTATAGGTTATTTGTTTGTTTCTGTGTTTAAGCTAATATTTTCAATACCACAAGTAGCAGAAGAAGTTTTAAAACGAATAATAACTACTTTGTTGGTTTTGGGCTTATCTGCTTGGTGGTGTGTTGATGATTTTAGCGATAAGGCAGAAATAAAAATAGTAAATATCATTGCAAAAATAATTGTAGCAATTTTGTTTACGGTTTTATCTTGGATAGGGATGTTTTAATTAAAAAATTATAGTTTTACAAAAACAAATTGGTGAAAAAATGAAATTGAAAGAATATGTTTTATCTGCCAATACGGGATTAGATGCAATTAAAAGAGCACCTATTGTTGATTATGACACAGGCTTAAAATGTATAAGAATACAAGATATTTCTCAAAATAAATCATTTGAAGATTGGGGCGATACGCTTACAACAAGTTCGGATTATACAAAATTTCGTTTGTGTACAAATGACATATTAGTTGCAAGAACAGGGGCAACAGTTGGTGTTTCATATATTGTATTGAAAGATTATAATGCAGTATTTAATAATGGCACTATACGACTTAAATTAAAAGGTAATTGTAATCCTAAATTTATATATTATGTTCTTCAAACGCGAGAGTTTATGCAATATATAGATAATGTGTCTTGTGTTGCTACGCAACCTAATTTAAGGGTTGAAAATTTGCTTAGATTTTATATACCTGATTTATCAATAGAAAAACAAAACAGCATTGTAAATTTTCTTTCAACTTATGATGAATTAATTGAAAACAATAATAAGCGGATAAAGATTTTAGAGCAAATGGCAGAAAATCTTTATAAAGAATGGTTTGTCCGCTTCCGTTTCCCAGGTCACGAAACCACCGAATTTGAAAACGGTTTACCTAAGGGGTGGCAGACTAAAAGGTTGGGAGAATTTGGAGTATTTTTAGATTCTGGTTCTCGACCTAAAGGTGGAATTGATGATACTTTAACAGAAGGTGTTCCTTCACTTGGTGCTGAAGCTGTTGGAGAATTGGCTCAGTTTGATTATTCTTCAGTTAAATATATTCCACACGAATTTTACGATAAAATGAAGCGTGGTAAATTTGATGGTAATGCAATATTGGTATATAAAGATGGTGCATACATTGGTAAAACTACTATTTTTAGGAATAAATTTCCATTTGAATGTTTTGCTGCAAA
>JAGASB010000115.1 GCA_017621955.1 Clostridia bacterium
AAGATTTCTACAGGCGAATATATGCAGAAACTTTTCAGTGAAAACAAAACTGGAGGTGACACAGGTGAGAATAAAGAAACGTCTTAAAATTATAGGATTACTTCTTGTTGTGTTAATTGCATGCTTAGTGGGTGTGTTTTCTATAAATGCGCCTACTACAGCAGAAGCAGCAACTACAAAAAAGTTTAATGTTCAGTTTGATTACGTAAACAATAAAATCGTTTCAATGCTTGGAAATCACACAACAACAAAGTATCGTTCAGGGAATAATGTAACAAGTGCTTCCGTATTAAACCACGTTGGTAAGAGTATGACATTTCGCATCTATATGTATGGTGATGATTATTCAGGGACGGCAACACTTAACGATGGCGGCTATTTCAACTCAACAACAGCGAATATTTCGTTAAGTTCCACATATACAGACCATACAATCACGATAAAAAACAGTAGTGGCACGCAAATACATAAAGCAACAGCAACAACGTCTACAACAGTAACGGGACTCGCAAATGGACAAACGTATTCAGTAGAAATCTTGTGTTTTGGTATTGGAACAGGGACGACAATTATGACTCGTTATGAAACGACGGCGACATTTACCTTTACGGTAGATACAACAGCACCAACGTTATCCGGTGCATCAACTACAAAATATGACGTGATGAGTAATGAGCCTGTAAAGGTAACTGGCTCTGATACTGGAAGTGGAGTTAAGTATATTTATAAAAAAGGACCTAATGATGATTCGTATTATATAGACAGCATCTATGGAACCGGAACAGTATACCTTGACGATCCACCTGGAATGTATGAGTTTTACGTAATGGATAACGCATACAATACTTCACCGATTTATTACGTGTACTATGACGCAGTGGCGCCGGTTGGAACAATATATAATTCCAGTGGTACGGCGATAACGGCAACGCATTATAACGATGCTTTTTATTATAAGGCGACGGATGAGGGTTTTGGTATAAATTATCACCAATATAAAACACCTGGAGCCTCATCGTGGTCAAACTATACGGCGGGTACAACCATTGCCAAAACGGCTACAAACGGCACTTATACGTTTAGGACAATAGACTTGTTGGGCAACGTGTCAGAAGAAGTTTCTATCTATCTCGACACCGTTGCGCCAACTGGTAAAGTTTATGCCAACTCAGCAGTGCTATCTAGTGGTGGCAAAACGAATGCGTCATCTATTTATTATACGGCTACCGATACGGGTGGTATTGCTACTTGTTACGTGAAAGCACCAGGCTCATCCAGTTACGTTGAGTATGATAATAGTGCGGCGATTACGGTGAGTGGTTCATACTCATTTTACTCAGTTGACCACGCAGGGAATCAGTCGAGTGTTTATACAGTGTTAATGGACCATGATGCACCTAAGTTGACTTGTGATAATACTGAGTTTTCAGATACGACGGGAAGCGGATTTACTGTAAGTTGTTCGGATGCATTGAGCAGTTATACCTTTTACTATAAAACACCAGACCAAACCTCGTATTTAAGCACAACGCTCCCATCCATATCTATTCCAGTAACATCATTGGATGGTAAGTATTATTTCTATGCAGTGGACGCGCTAGGGAATACTTCAGCAACTGTATGGATTGAGCTATCTGTAGATGTTCCATCTGCCACGATCACAAAGTCTGATACCGATAATAAAGTGAAAGCAACTTGGAGTGATTCCAATGTTACTGCTGTATTAAATGGTGCAAATTATTCTAGTGGTACTTGGGTTTCGGAGGAAGGAGACTATACGCTTACTCTTACCAATACAACAACGGGAAGAACAGCGAAATATACTTTTACGATAGGGCATTATTATAAGTGTACGGGGACGGTTGCACCTACCTGTACAGAACAGGGCTACAGTATTTACGAATGTATATCTTGTGACTCGTCCTACTATTCTGATTTTATACCAGCAAACGGGCACACGTATAACGAAACGAAATTTAATCCTACCTGTACAGAGCAAGGTTATACGATATATGTTTGTAGCGTATGTGATTACACGTATATTGGAAATTATGTTCCAGCAAAAGGGCACAGCTACGAACGTGAGATAGTAGAACCAACCTGCATAGAACGTGGCTATACAGTATCAACTTGTAAGGATTGTGGGTATAGTTATACTAGCGATTATGTTTCGCCATTAGGGCATAACTACGTGTCTACCGATTTTGATGCAACATGTACTGAAAAAGGTGGTACGCATTACGTTTGCACAAGGTGCGGAGATGAGTATACCATCTATACAGCAAGTGAATTAGGACACCATTATTATACGGAACTGGTGGAACCGTCTTGCGAAGAAGAGGGATATATTATGCATCAATGCACGGAATGCGAGTACGAGTATAAAACCGATATCAAAAATGCGCTGGGACACAGTTATGTAACATGGGTATCAAGTGTTCCTGATTGTCATCATGATGGTTCAAGGGTGCATAAATGCCAAACTTGCGGAAATGAGTATTATAAAACAATTCCATGTAAAGGACACAGTTATGCGATAACAGACGCCGAAACTGAAAATGGCACAAAGCGAACGTATGCTTGCGAAACGTGTGGAGATGAATACGTTCAGTATTTGGGCGACCAATACGTTATGGTATCTAATTTCGTAGATGATTTAATAGAACAATATGCGCCGTATATGTTCATGATATTTTTAGCAACAGCTGGCGTATGGAGTGTGGCAATGGGAGTTGCGATTATACTTGCATATAAGGCTGAAGACAGGCAGAAATCCAAACGAATGGTGAAGAATTACTGTATAGGTCTTATAGTAATATTTGCTATTTTGGTAGCTTGTCCATATCTAGTTAAGGGCATTGCATATTTAGTTGCGCATTAAAACAAAGAAAGCGTCCGTTTTAGCGGGCGCTTTTAACATTAAATAGGAGGTAAAAAATGACGAAAAGCAAAAGGTTTAATCTTATTATAAGCATGATTATACTTATGATTTGCTCGTTGTTTGCTATCGGTATATCGTCATCCGTAGTAACAGCAAACGCAGCAGGAATTGATTATACGACTAAAACTTTTACGAATGCTCCAAGTAGCATTACAGTAGATGATGAAAAATACGTATATAAAGTATCCTGCTTCAGTCCTAGAGCATACGTGGATCCAGATGATTTTAATGATTATATAACGTCAATTTCTTTTAGGGCATCGATGGGGTGTCAAATATACTTTGTTGATGGTGTGGCTTGTAATAGAGAAGACTCTTATGATGGGGATTATGCATGGAGTAAATACTCAAACTATTATGATATTCTTTATTATGATGCAACGAATCATTTTGTATATATACGATTTAAAAATTTGGCATATTTGGACGACGATGAAAATGTAAGTGCTAGTTTGGAAGATATGTGCTTCTTATATGATGATACGACCTATAATCCAAGACCACAGCGTATTCATTATGATATATTTGAACCAACGGGTAATTTTTACAATACAAGTGGGACAAAAATATCGTCTTACTACTACAAAAACGCTTTTTATTATAAGGCAACAGACGAGGGTGAGGGCGTTAGTTATGTGCAGTATAAGAAGCCAGGCTCTACAAGTTGGACAACATATACTAATGGGTCTACAATTGCAAAAACTTCTGGTAATGGCGTGTATACGTTTAGAGCAGTTGATAAGCAAGGAAATATATCTAGTGAATCCTCGATATATCTTGATGCAACAGCACCAACTGGTTATGTTTATGCAAACGGTTCAATTCTCTCAAGTGGAGGGAAGACAGCAGCGTCATCGATATATTATTCAGCATCGGATGCGTGCGGAATATCAAGATGTTACGTTCGAGCTCCTGGTTCAAGCAGTTACGTGCAATATTCTAACGGGGCTTCGTTGACAGCTAGTGGTTCATACTCATTTTATTGTGTGGACTTGGCGGGAAATCTTTCAAGTACTTATACAGTGCTGATGGATAACGATAAGCCAACACTTAGTTGTGATATAGCAGAGTTTTCCGAAACAGTAAATAAAGCTTTTACGGTTACAGCGAGTGATGCGTTAAGTTCGGTAACGCTGTACTATAAAAAGCCGGGGGAAACCTCCTATACGGCGCATTCTCAAACCAGTATTACAATTCCTGTTTCTAATCCAGACGGTAAGTATTATTTTTACGCAAAGGACGCATTGGGTAATACGTCAGCAACTGTGTATATAGAATTAAAAGTTGATATCCCTGTGGCAACCATTGTGAAATCTAATACTGATAATAGGGTGTATGCCACATGGAGCGATTCTAATGTAACAGCAACGCTGAACGGTGTGGGTTATACAAAAGGAACGTGGATTTCTGAAGAAGGGAGTTATTCTTTGGTTATAGAAAATTCCGTAACGAAAAGAACAAATACGTATACTTTTGAAATAACGCACTTCTATGAAAAAGGTGCAGTAGTGGCTCCGACGTGTACAGCGCAAGGTTATACTGTCTATGAATGTATTTCATGTAATGATTATTATCACAGCGACTATGTTGCAGCGAATGGACATTCGTATCATTCAACGATTTATCCGCCAAGTTGTATGGCTCAAGGCTATACCGTTTACGTTTGTTCGGTTTGTAATTACACTTACACAGGAGATTATAAATCGGCAACAGGGCATAAGTATGAGCGTGAAATTGTAGAACCGACTTGTACTGAAAGAGGTTATACGGTTTCTACGTGTTCTTCGTGTGGGTATAGTTACATAAGCGATTACGTTTCTCCGCTGGGACATAATTATGCTTCAACGGATTTTGATGCAACGTGTACCGAAAAGGGAGGAACTCATTACGTTTGTACAAGGTGTGGAAACAACTATACAATTTACACGGAGAGTGAACTCGGTCATTATTATTATACTGAGCAGATAGATCCGACTTGTGATGCGGATGGATATATTAGGCACGTATGCACGCAGTGCGGGTATGATTATAAAACTGATATTGAAAAAGCATTAGGACATAGTTACATTACATGGGTAAGAGCAATGCCAGATTGCCATCATGATGGTTCCCGAGTTCATCAGTGTCAGACTTGTGGAAATGAGTATTACAAGACAATTCCTTGCCAAGGTCACAGTTACGTGATTACAGAAACTGAAACGGATAATGGCACGAAGCGAACTTACACATGTGAAATTTGTGGGGACGAGTATGTTCAATATTTGGGAGATCAGTATGTAATGGTTTCGGAGTTTGTAGACGACCTTATTGAGCAGTATTCTCCCTATATGATAATGATATTTTTGTCAACGGCTGGTTTATGGAGTATCGCAATGGGTATAGCGATTATCCTTGCATATAAAGCAGAAGATAAACAAAAGGCCAAACGCATGGTAAAGAATTACTGTATTGGGCTTATCGTAATATTTGCTATTTTGGTAGCTTGTCCATATTTGGTTAAAGGTATTGCATACCTTGTGGCACATTAAAATATAGAGATGTCGTTTGTATAAAGAAGACGTAGTGGAAGATTTAAGAGTATAACTTTTTATAAAAATTTCACATTAAACTACAAAACAATCTTGACAATAGGTGTAAATTATGGTATAATAAGACCACAATAAGAATATAATAGTAGTAGGAGGAAATAATTATGATTCAACCTTTACCTAAAATATTACCTGTAAATGAACTTAAAAACACGGCAAATATTATGAAAACTTGTCAAGAAAGTCCTGTGCCTATCGTTATAACTAAAAACGGATATGGCGAAGCTGTTATGATGAGCGTAAAACTTTATGAAGAAATGTTTGCAAAGATGCAAGCGGCGGCTCTTATCAACGCAAGTTTAGACGACATAGAAAATGGTGGTACGCCTGTAAATGGAACTGAATTTTTCGGTGCGATGAGGGCCAAGTATGGAAAATAATAAATATCAGCTAAAAATTTACCCTTTGGCTAGGCTGGATATGGAGCAAATATTTAACTATATTGCAGTTGAACTTTGTAATCCGACGGCAGCAATTGGTCAGATTAACGATTTTGAGAAGGCGTTTGATAACATTTGCTCTTTTCCCGAAAGTTGTCCGTTTATTAATAACGAATATGTTAAAGACAAATCTTTGCGTAAGTTGGTAGTAAATAACTACATAGCGTTTTATCGTATAAGGGATAAGGAAATACAAGTAGTACGTGTTTTATACGGTATGCGTAATTACGAAACATTTTTATAAGCGTTATAATATGTTTACTGGAGAAATTTAGATATGGCAAGAACTGCAAACATTATGACAAAGGTAGAATCCGAGATTAAAGAAAGGGCAGAAGCAGTATTGCACCAGCTCGGTATTTCAATGTCAACTGCTATGACAATATATCTAAAGCAAATAGCGATACAAGGAAAGATACCTTTTGAAATTTCATCGTCGATGAATACGCCTATTGCATTAGGTGATCTATCAGATGAAGAATTTGACGAGGCAATGGATAAGGCGGCTAGGTCGTATGCAAATGGTCTTTGTACTGATATTGCCGATTTCAAAATAGAACTTAATAAGTAAAGAGAATTAGGGAATAGTTTAAGTAAAATTATTTCCTATAATTTTTTCATCAAAGCATCAGCCAAGTGGTTGGTGCTTTTATCATTTTCAAATAAATCTAACGTTCGTATCGTTTGATACGGACGTTATTTTTATAATAAAAATTTTTTTAAGGAGGTGTCAAAATGACAGCTAAGAAGAACAACGCACTGCCGACTGATGTCGGCGAAACCAAGACTGATATTGTCTTGGAGAACAATGATTCTCAGGTCCCTGAGGAAGAAACTTCCGATGTTGGAGTCTGTGAAACTGAAACGGTTAAGGAAACCCCTTCGCCCGGATACGAAGAATTCGGCGAACCACCCAAAACTGATTTAGAAGCACAGAATGAAGACGTTGAGGCGTCTGGGAATCAGGAAGAAAACGCCCCAATTCCTAAAACTGAATTTGGGGATACAGGAGAAGCAACGACCCAGGTAACAGAAGGAGTGGAAATTATCGGTGAGAGTGAAACCGATACAGGACCGCACCAGGAAGACGTTCACCCGGGGAGGGAATTCTCTGAAAACAATCAAGTTCTCGAAACCGATAGGGAAATTGATGAAGGGATATCAACCGGCGAAATCGACTCGAAAGAAACCACAAAAACTGATTCGGAAATGACAGAAAAAACCTTGAATGCCATGGAGAATTCTGGCGAAGAGGAGGAAACTGTGAAACCGAAAAAGAAAAGTGGTTCTTTAGAAGTTGCTAAGGCCAAAGAAGAAGCGGTAGAAGATATTAATCCTGAAAAGAAAAAGAAGAAAAGGGTAAAAAAATCGGAAACGCAGGAAACCGAAACCGTAGTAACTGAAAAAACGCAAGAGGACGTCAGTGTTGCTAAGAAAGTGGCAAAAAAGCAAACACTCGTAAAACCGATGCGTGATGTTGTAACCATTGATAACGAGAGAAGAGTGGAAACAGAAGAAGATAAAGCTCAAAACGATTTGTTAGACCTTTTGGAATCTCTCAAGGGTGGAAGATTTCTCACGGGAGTAATTCAAGGCGTAGAAAGCACGGAGAACGGTAACGAATCTTTTGCAGTCATTTATCATGGAGTCTTTAAGGTAATAATTCCTGCTTTGGAATTGGTTGAAGAACCTAATGATTATAGAGGGCTTAATCCTAAAGAAGTTCAGAAATACTTGCTTTCAAAAAGGTTGGGAACTGAAATCGATTATATGGTTAAAGGAATCGATAAAGAGTCCGGAGTGGCTGTAGCTAGTCGCAAAGATGCAATGAGAGTAAAACGAAAGTTATATTATTTCGGTAAAGATAGGGATGGAAACAATTTATTGTATCCGGACGTTTGTGCCGAAGCGCGCGTAGTATCGGTTATACGAGCGGGAATTTTCGTTGAGGTGTTTGGGGTGGAAACTTATATCCCGCTTAAACAGCTTAGTTATCAAAGATTAATGGATGCGAAACTAGATTATCAAACAGGTCAAAGAATTATCGTAAAAATTCTTGAAATTGATAAGACGGACCCGCAGAATATTAAGATTAAAGCTTCTGTTAAAAAAGCGAGAGAAAACCCCTATGAAAAAGTGGCTCGGAAATATAGCGTAGATAATTGTTATGTTGGTACTGTAAGCTTGGTAAACGAAAGTGGGGTTTTTGTAGACCTTGGTGAAGGTATTGATTGTCTTTGTTATTATCCGAAACGTGGGCGACCGCCAAGAGGTGCACGTGTGTCTGTGCGCATATTGGAGATAAATCCCACAACCAACCGTCTTTGGGGCGTAATTGTGCATATAGCAATGCCCCGATAATGGTTTTTAGAGTATCAGATTTTAATAGTATCAGATTAATTTAAGTAATAAGGAGTAAATATCATATGAAAACTAATATTAAATCAAGAAAATTTTACATGATTTTACTTTGTATGGTAATGGCGATTGCAGCGTTTTTCGGTATTGGATTGAATATTCAAACGGCTAACGCTGCGACGTCTACGTCCGCAAAGTATAAAACTTACGGAACGTATTCTACTGGCGGGGGATACTCGGATGGTTGTCCGAGTAACTTCGGTATTTATATGCATTCCTCGTCTCAGAATGGTTCCACAGGAACAATTTATAACGATAAGGTTTTGAACTGGACTTACGTATATATTAAAGTTGAAGTAAGTGCGGTTTCTAATCATCAATCGTTTAAGCTTACAAGGAATGGCTCGAGCTATTCTAGCAAAACTTTGTCTGGTAGTTCCAGTCAAACCCTTTATTCAGGTGCGCTTCCTGATGGCGAATACGAATTAACGTATGTTGCTGACTATAAGAAAAATATTTTTTATAGTAGAGTTACTTATACGTATAAATACAGATTCGTAATTGATAAGAGTGCGCCTACTTACACCTTGAAAGAAGGTACAACCAGTATTTCGAGCGGTAGTTACGTAAACGAACAAATTACATATTCAATTAGCGATTATAGTCCTTATAGAATTTACTATAAAAAGCCTGGATATAGTTCGTACTATTCGACTTCCGCAACGTCGTATTCGGTAGCCGCGACAGAGGCTAATAACGGTTGGTGGTATTTCTATGCTCAAGATAGTTACAGTAACTCTAATAGTACGGTAAGCGTTTATCTTGATACTGTTGCACCGGTTGGTAAAGTAACTAACTCGGTTGGTTCTACGATTGCAAATGGTGGATATACAAACAAACCGATTAAGTATACGGCAACTGATACAGGTGGAGTATCTTACTATCAGGTTAAAAAGCCAGGCTCTACTTCTTGGACCAGTTATACAGCAGGTTCTGAACTTTCTAGTTCTTACGGTTGGTATACATTTAGGGCAGTGGATAAAGCGGGTAATATTTCTCAAGAATACCAAGTGTATTATGATGAAACGGCGCCTGTTGGTACTCTCTATGCTGGAACCACCATTAAATCAAGTGGCTCATATGTAAGCGCGGCATACATTAAATATGTGGCTGGTGATGGCTCATCGGGTATTTCTAATTGCTACGTAAGAATGCCTAACGCTACTTACTATACGAGCTATGCAAGTGGAACTCAACTTGCGACCGAAGGTAAATATTATTTCTACACGATAGATAAATCGGGCAACCAATCGTCTATTGTAAATATTACTTTGGATAACACGAAACCTACTGGTACCTTGTATGGGGGCACGTCTTCCATAACCAGTGGAAGTTCAACAAATGCTGATTATATTAAGTTCGTTCCCTATGATAGATTTGGGGTAGCGGGTACTTATGTAAAATTACCGGGTGCAAGTTCGTATACGAGTTATAC
>JAGASB010000116.1 GCA_017621955.1 Clostridia bacterium
GTGCGCTTGTTTTGCCCGACGGTATTACGGAAATTGCAACAAAAGTATTCTACAACAATAAGACGGTTACGAGCGTGGTTCTTCCCGATTCCGTAAAGACGATTGGTGCAAATGTTTTCTATGGTTGTGAGAATATGACGAGCGTAACGCTTGGGGCAAGTCTTACGAAAATCAATAACGGTGCGTTTGTTTAACCCCAACAGAACACCTTTTATAGTAGTAAATCGTTAGTTTTTCAGTAAAAATCGTCATATTTCAATAATAACAGGAATTTCGTAGGTGTCTTTGAGTCTTGGCTCAAAGCCTTTTTTTAATCCTATTGTGGTGTAAACTTCGTATTCAGTAGTAGTTTGCATAATAGTAAAACCCCGACGGTGTTTGTTACCATCGGGGTTATTTTCATCTTCATCGTCGGGTGGTGTAGGTTTCGGCGTTGAAGTGTATTTTAACAGTAATTCAATTTTATCATTATGAACGAACACTTTTTCCACTAACAAGTCAAGCATTATTTGTGGTGCTTCTTTCGCTCCGTTTTTAAGATACTTTTCAACCTGAGTTCTTTCAATACGGACTTCTTCACGCATACGCTCCATTATAAGACGTTCTTGCAATTCTTTCTTGGTTGTTTCAAGCTCTTGCAAGCGTTCTTTTGTCGTGTCCGTTATGATGCCACTTTCAATAGCGACCATTATATTGCTTAACGACTTATTGACTTGAACTAACTGTTTTTCGAGCATCTTAACGGGATTTTCAGCTTCAAGGTTTCTATTATGAGCCTTGCATATCTCGTCAACGAGGAACGCTAAATTTTCACCGATTATAAGGTTGAAAAGCGTATCAATGATAATACGGTCTAAAACGTCTTTTTGATACATTTTAGTTTGGCAATCTCTTTTACCAATAGCATTGTAGCATTTGTAATACCTAAAAACACGACCTGTCTTTGACGTTCCCGTATAGGAAGTTAGCCTTGCACCACATTGACCGCAAAATGCTTTTCCTCTGAGTAAATACGTAACGTCTGGAACGTGCTTTCCATATCGGTTAGCATCAATCCTTTTTCGAGCAATCTCATAAAGCTCTGGCGTAATGATTTGTGGATAAATGTCGTAGTATTCTTCGCCGTGTAGCACGTATTTACCCGTGTATTTCTCAACGTGAAGAATAACGTACATATTAGCAGCGGTGAAATGTTTGCCACGATAGAGGATACCACGCTCGGCAAAATCTCTTTCAATGTCGATGCCTCGTTCACCTGCTGCAAAGCGTGTAAAAATCTCTTTTACAACGGCGGCTTCTTCTTCATTTACCATTACTTTTTTCTTTTCGGTGTAGTAACCGTAATTCAGTTTACCTGCACAATGTAAACCCTTTAAGCGTGTTTCTCTTTGACCACGCCTTGTTTTTTGCGACAATTCTTCTGAATAGTATTGGTTCATACCTTCAAGCAACGATTCAAGCAAAATGCCCTCCGGCGTTTCAGGTATGTTTTCCATAGCAGACAGAATTTTAATGCCGTTGTCTTTGAGGCGTTTTCTGTGCATAGCCATCTCGTATTTATTACGAGAAAAACGGTCAAGTTTATATACCAAAACGTAATCCCAAGCACGTTTATCACTGTCTTTCATCATTTGTTGGAATTGCTCACGGTTATCGTTTGTACCCGTAGTGGCTCTGTCGATATAGGAATGAACAATTACAATTCCGTTCCTTTCAGCAAAGTCATTACACACACGAACTTGACCTTCGATAGACTGTTCAGTTTGTCTATCACTTGAATATCGAGCGTAAATAACTGCGGTTTTCATTGTAAACCCTCCTTTTCTTATTGTTGAACACAGTCTAAAAGCCAAACTTGCAAGAACTTTGCAACGTTAAAAAACTTTTTTCCAACGTTCAACATTTTGTTTTTGAAATTGTCTTTCGACAACCAAAACCAATCGGGAAAAGGCGCAGTGGTCAAGGAAAAAGAAAAAAATATTGTCCTTCGTATTTCTATATATAATGGTTTAAGCAATAATTTTTTCCCTTGACAACCAGACTTTTTCTGATACCCAAAAACCCCAAACCCCGAAAGACAATTTATGTATATTGCCTTATTAGTTCACCTTTTGCACCCAAAACTACACTTTTAGTTCCCCGACAAAAAGAAAACCACCTGCTATACTTTTAAGCAGGAGGTGAGATTATGGCAAAAGAAAATACGGAAATTAAGGTAGAAATCAACGGTGTACCCGATTTGAAATCTATCCCCAAAGCAGTTTTAGAGCCTGTTATAGAAACACTACTTGCGAATATGCTCGAATACTTTAAGAAAGAAGCTAAAGAAAACTAAAATACATATTATATAATCGTTTTTCATTTTTTGTTCGAAATAGGGGCATAACGTCTTGATTTTTTTAAGATTTTATGTTATAATATTATGTCTAAGAAATAACAGAAAGGAGGACGACAATGGCAATCGCATACGGTTTAATATTTGCATTATCGCTTATAATGCCCCCGTTATACTTTGCTTTCATTCGCAAAAAGCAAGACGAGCCGTGGCTATTAGGTCTATTCCTTTGCGTTTGTGTTGTAACGCTTGGTTATTTTTTGGTTTCCATTTCAAAAACGGTTGAGTTTGCATTGTGGGCTAATAAAATAACGTACTTAGGACAAGTATTCGTTCCTATGTGTATGTTTATGATAATTTCAAAGCTTTGCGGATATACCTATAAAAAATGGGTGTTAGGCGTGTTTATTGGCTTAGCTGTAATTATGTACGCTATCGTATTTACCACGGGTTGGCTCGATTGGTATTATACAAACGCTACGCTTGAATTTGAAAACGGCTCGGCATACCTTGTAAAAGAATACGGCGTGTTGCATCCGATCAATTTAATCTACGTCGTTGCCTATTTCGTGGCTATGCTCGTAGTTTGTATTACGTCGTTAGTAAAAAAGAAACACGCATCACAAAAGCTTGCAGGATTTATGCTTGCCATCGTTCTCGGCAACGTCGGTATGTGGATAGTTGGAAAGATTACGACGTGGAACTTTGAACTGCTTGCAGCAACCTATTTTATGAGCGTGCTTGCATACTTCTTCGTGTATCTATTATTGCAAGACTATATCCGTAAAGTTGACGTGCCTCAGCCTACGACGGAAAAAACGAGAGTTATCGTTTTAGACTCTATCCCAAAAGCCGAAAGATTGGAAAGAGTATTAAAACTGCTCCCTGCGGATAAAACGTTGACGGCAAGACAAATGGAAATGCTCGACGGACTTCTCGACGGTAAAAGTCAAAAAGAAATCGCAGCCGATTTACATATCTCTGAAAGTACGGTTAAA
>JAGASB010000117.1 GCA_017621955.1 Clostridia bacterium
AAAAACTTTATGACTTTACGCTAAATATGGGTGGTGGGCATATTGAAGGTTATTTTGTAAGCGACTTTGATAGCGTTATAAAGCAGTTTGAAGGGCTTTTGGATAGCGAAAGGCTTATTAAAAAATACGGTAAAGAAGATAAGTTCTTATTTGCCGTAGGTGACGGAAACCATTCGCTTGCAACTGCAAAAACGCATTGGAATAACGTTAAAGCAACTTTAAGTGAAAGTGAAAAAGAAGTTCACCCAGCAAGATACGCTCTTGTTGAACTTGTAAACGTATATGACGAAGGTATTTACTTTGAGCCGATTTTCAGGTTTGTTTTCGGTATAGATAAGCAAAAGTTCTTAAAAGGTCTTGAAAAAGTTGACGGCGGTAAAATGCGTGTTTACAGCGATAAAAAACTTAATGCGCAAGACGGAAAGAACGGACTACCCGACGGAATACGTGCGGTCGATGCCTACATAAAAGAATTTATTTCTAAAAACGGTGGCACGGTCGATTACGTTCACGGTGAAGAAAATTTATTTAAGTTAATCGACGATAACGACAATTCGGTCGGTATTCTTTTTGAAAAGTTGGATAAAGGCGACTTGTTTAAGTACGTTTCAAATAACGGTGCTTTTCCAAGGAAAACGTTTTCAATGGGGGAAGGTGTTGAAAAACGATATTATCTTGAAGGAAGAAGGATTACAAAATGATTAAGGTATGTAAATTCGGCGGAACGTCTATGGCGGACGCTAACGCAATTAGACAGGTTAAAAGTATTATAAGTGCAGACGAAAGTAGAAGATATATAGTAGTTTCTGCACCGGGTAAAAGATTTAAAGACGATATCAAGATTACCGATATGCTCTATCGTGCAAATAGCGAAGTTTTAGAGTGTGGTACTTGTAAAAAAAGCTTTAAATTAATAAGGGATAGATTTACGGAAATCGTTAAGGATTTAGGTTTAACACTTGATATAGAAAGTATTCTTGATGAAACTGAAAAGGCAATCGACACTAATAAGAGTGCTGACTTTGCTGCATCACGCGGTGAGTATTTAAGCGCACGCATTATCGCTGACTTTTTAGGATTCAAGTTTGTGGACGCAGCTGAACTTGTAAGGTTTGATAGACACGGCAAACTTAACGACGACTATACCGATGATAAGGTTGCAAGCAGTCTTTCTCAAACCGAATATGCGGTTATCCCAGGCTTTTACGGAAAGAACTTCCAAGGCGAAATAAAAACGTTTAGCCGTGGTGGAAGCGATATAACAGGCTCAATTATCGCTCGTGGGGTAAAAGCCGATTTGTATGAAAATTGGACGGACGTAAGTGGATTTTTGGTTTGTGACCCAAGAATTGTTCCCGAAGCAAAGGTTATCAAACAAATTACTTATAAAGAAGTGCGTGAACTTTCTTATATGGGTGCTTCGGTGCTTCACGCAGAAGCAATTACGCCCGTTATGAAAAGGCGTATTCCTATAAACATCAAAAACACGTTTAAACCTGACGATAAAGGCACTATGATAGTTCCTAACGAACAGTATAAAGCGGGGGACAGCGATAGTGTAATTACGGGTATTGCAGGCAAAAAGAACTTTACCGTATTACTTCTTGAAAAATCAATGATGAACGCCGAAGTTGGCTTTATTCGTCGTGTGCTTTCAGTCGTTGAGCATTACGGAATGTGCGTTGAACATCTTCCGTCGGGCGTTGACACGTTATCAGTTGTTTTAGAAAGCGAACAACTTAAAGACGGTGTTCTTTCAGAAATGGTTAATGAAATTAGAGAAAACGTTAATCCCGACTACGTTCACGTTATAGAAAATATATCGTTAATTGCAACCGTTGGACACGGTATGGCAATGCGCCCTGGTACTGCGGCAACGCTTTTTAATGCTCTTGCAAAGGAAAATATCAATATTAGAATGATTGACCAAGGTTCAAGCGAACTTAACATTATTATCGGCGTTGCTAACAGTGACTACGAAAAATGTATCCGTGCGATATACAATGCGTTTATCTAAATTTATATAAAATAATCTAACCCCCTAACTAAAAAACAGTTAGGGGAATTTTTATGTTTAACCTTGCTTTGAGTTGTGAAAAAATATGATTATTTTTTTAAAAAATCATCAAAAAGTATATACATTTTTTATGGGTATGTGCTATAATACTCTAAGTGGTTTGAAGCGGACTACAACTAAAAGTTAGCGTGGCTTTTTGTGTAAATAGTTTTGTTAATTTTATAAACCAAATTCGTGTAGAGTAATATATAATATATTAAGAAAAAATAAAAATTTTTACTAAGGATAGGAGGTAATATAAATATGGATTACGCACAAGAATCATTAAAACTTCACGGTCGTTTAAAGGGGAAAATTGAAGTAATTTCAAAGGTAAGGGTGGAAAACAAAGAAGATTTGTCACTTGCATACACGCCAGGTGTTGCTCAGCCGTGTCTTGAAATCAATAAAGACTACAACAAATCGTTTGAACTTACTGCTAGGGGTAATACGGTAGCTGTAATAACTGACGGTACGGCAGTTTTGGGACTTGGTGATATCGGTCCAGAAGCAGGTATGCCCGTTATGGAAGGTAAATGCGTGCTATTTAAAACGTTTGGTGGGGTAGATGCTATTCCGCTTTGCGTTAGGAGCAAAAACGTTGATGAAATCGTTAATACTGTTAAACTACTTGCCGGTAGCTTTGGCGGTGTAAATTTAGAAGATATTTCTGCACCAAGATGCTTTGAAATTGAAAAAAGACTTAAAGAAGACCCCGAAGTTGATATTCCTATTTTCCACGATGACCAACACGGTACGGCGGTAGTATGTGTAGCCGCTTGTATTAACGCTCTTAAACTTGTTGGCAAAAAATGGGAAGATATCAGCATCGTATTTAGTGGCGCAGGCGCAGCGGGCGAAGCAATCGCTAAACTTATGATTAGTATGGGTGCAAAAGACGTGGTTATGTGTGACCGTCACGGCATCATTTATAAGGGCAGAAAAGAAGGTATGAACTCTGCAAAAGAAGAAATTGCAGAATTTACTAATAAACTTGGTAAGAAAGGTTCGTTAGCTGAGGCGCTTGTCGGTGCAGATATGTTCGTAGGCGTAAGTTCACCAGGACTTTTGACTCAGGATATGGTTCGTTCAATGAATAAGGGTGCAATCGTTATGCCTATGGCAAACCCCACGCCCGAAATTATGCCTGATTTAGCGTTGGAAGCAGGTGCAGCAGTTGTTGGTACGGGTAGAAGTGACTTCCCCAACCAAATCAATAACGTTCTTGCTTTCCCTGGTATTTTCCGTGGTGCGCTTGATTGTAGGGCAACCGATATTAACGAAGAAATGAAAATCGCCGCAGCAACGGCAATAGCATCTTTGGTTTCTGATGAAGAACTTAAAGCAGATTACATTATTCCTACACCGTTTGATAAGCGTGTAGGTCCAACCGTTGCAAAAGCAGTAAAAGAAGCCGCAATCAAAACAGGCGTGAATAGAATTTAAGTCTATGAACTTTTTTGAACAGGTTTATCAAGTGGTGAAAAGTATTCCTTACGGAAAGGTGCTAAGCTATGGCGAAATTGCACGGATACTTGGTAAGCCAAAGATGGTAAGGCAAGTCGGGTGGGCGTTACACGTTAATCCTGACCCTAAAAATATACCTTGTTATAGGGTTGTGGATAGGTTTGGGCACGTTTCAAAAGCGTTTGCGTTTGGTGGTGAAAACCGCCAAAGACAACTTTTAGAACAAGAAGGAATAATTTTTGATAAAAAAGGTTGTGTAAAGCCTTGCTTTTTTGCTCTAAAATGATTATAATAGTTAATGCTTGATTGCCCGTGCATAAAAGCACGGGCAATTAAAACATTTATATATTAAGTTCGCTACCATTAGTTAGTAGTGGCGTGTCAATATATATAATTAAATAGTTAATATAATCGGGGTGTAGCGCAGTTGGTAGCGCGCTTGGTTCGGGACCAAGAGGTCGTGGGTTCAAATCCCGTCACTCCGACCAAGAAACAAAAAGGAAGTGGAAAGAATCCACTTTCTTTTTGTTTGTGTTGCTTAAAGCAACACAATTTGAACCAAGGTTCAATCCACTAGCGTGGGACGGCAACCCTTTTGTCGCTGTGCGACATTTCCCCTAGCAGGGGAATTCCTTGTCACTCCGACCAAGAAAAAAGGCAGTCTTTGGGCTGTCTTTTTTCTTGTGTGGTGGGATTAGAATAGGGAAATAGTATTTTATAATCATTTTTTTAAAATACACAAATAAATAAACCGTATTAGTTTTTTTGATAAATTTAATACCAAAAAGAGAAACCCCGCTTGGCAAATATTGCCAAGCGGGGTTTTGTGTCGGTTGAAATGATGGTACACCCACCGTCAGAACGGAGCAAAGCGGAGTTGAAGTAAATTTACAAGTTTGATTTTTTAAGGTGTGAAATTAATTCACATAAATTGTGCGATTAATGTCGTAAAATCGAAAAAATATGTTAAAATATAACAAAAACTGTTATTATCTATAAGTTTTGAAAAAATAAAAAAATATTTATAAAAAAGTGTCGTAAAACAGTTGACAATATTTCGTTTGTAAATTATAATACGGGTGAAAATTCCAAAAAGATTTTTCATACAACTTAATATTTTGTTGTTGCTTTTAATTGACAAATAATTAAGTGAGTTGGCGTGCTTGCTTATAAAAAATTTCTGGCAAGATGCGCAAAGGAGGGTAACAATGAAAAAGTTCTTTGAAGGATGCGAAAAGATGTTATTAAGGTCTAACGGACTTGCAACTTTTTTTATGTTAAACATTAATAACAAGTTTTAATCGCAAAAAAAGATTATAGGTTATAATCTTTCGGGTACTCTTAATCGGTGGTGATTAAGGGGCTTTTTTCTTTTTAAAGGCTTATAAACGTCGTTAACTGCCCTTCGCAAAAGATCTCAATGACCAGGCGGTCAATTTCGTCCTTTTGCATGGTCGAGCCTAGCCGCACTCGTTTCTAAAACTTTACCATAAACGACTATAAATTTTATAATAATTTTAAACATTGAAACTACTTAATTGTAGACGTAACCGCTCTACAATTAAAAGGAAAAATTGAATAATATTAAAATAAGATTCGATATTTAAGTGGCAGTTTATAATATAATACAATTTTTAGATAAAATAATGCAAGATATATATAGTATAGTTATGTTATAATAAACAAAAAACATTGAATTGTTTAAAGGAGAAAATATGGTAAATTTTGAACTTTATTCGCCTGTAAGAGTGTTTTTTGGTGCGGGTGAAAGAAAAAGAATAGGTGAAGTGGCAAAAACGGTCACTAATGCAAAGACTGCGTTGGTAGTTTCTTATT
>JAGASB010000118.1 GCA_017621955.1 Clostridia bacterium
AGGAAGATAAAAATGAAGAATAGACCTAATTGTATAATAATTATGGACGGCTACGGCAGTAGTTGTGAAAAGAAAGGCAACGCAATTTCTTGCGCAATGAGCAATAACGTCAATTCGCTTATGAACGAATATCCGTCAACGCTTATAGGCGCAAGCGGAATGGACGTTGGACTTCCCGACGGGCAGATGGGCAACAGCGAAGTTGGGCATCTTAATATGGGTGCAGGCAGAATCGTTTATCAAGAACTTACCAGAATTACTAAATCTATCAACGATGGTGATTTCTTCAATAACGAAGACTTGTTATATGCTATAAACAATGCTAAACAAAACGGCAAAAAACTTCACCTTTACGGCTTGTTATCGGACGGTGGTGTTCATAGCCATATAACCCACCTTTACGCTTTAATTAAACTTGCCAAAGAACAGGGGCTTTCTGACGTTTACGTTCACTGTTTCCTTGACGGTAGAGACGTTTCGCCTACAAGCGGTGCTGACTTTATCAAAGCGCTCAGCGAAAAGATGAACGAACTTTCTTTCGGTACAATCGCATCTGTTGGCGGTAGATATTACGTTATGGATAGGGATAACCGTTGGGAAAGGGTTGAAAAGGCTTACGATATGATGACGGCAGGCATAGGTGAAAGTACCGAAGATGCTGAAAAATACGTTCGTGCTTCTTACGAAAACGGTGTGACTGACGAATTTGTTGTTCCCGCTTGCGTGGTTAAAGATGGAAAACCCGTTGCACTTATTGAAAAAGGCGACAGCATAATATTTTTCAACTTCCGTCCCGACCGTGCACGTCAAATCACACGGGCTATGAGTGAAAAGGAATTTGACGGCTTTAATAGAAAAACGGGATTTATCGACCCCACTTACGTTTGCTTTACTAGATACGATGCAAGTTTTAACAACGTTCGCATTGCATTTAAACCGCAAGTATTAACTAACACACTTGGCGAATATATTTCTTCATTAGGACTTACTCAACTTCGTATTGCTGAAACGGAAAAATACGCCCACGTTACGTTCTTCTTTAACGGTGGTGTTGAAGCACCCAATAAAAATGAAGATAGGGAACTCATTGCATCACCCAAGGTTGCAACTTACGATTTACAGCCTGAAATGAGTGCTTATGAAGTAACTGAAAAGGCTATCGCAAAACTTGATAGTGGTAAATACGACGTTATGATATTAAACTTTGCAAACTGCGATATGGTAGGGCATACGGGCGTATTTGACGCAGCAGTTAAAGCAGTTAAGACGGTTGATGAATGCGTTCAAAAAGTTATAGATAAAATTTTATCACTTGGCGGTTGTGCAATCGTTACGGCAGACCACGGCAACGCAGATAAGATGGAAGAAGCAGACGGCTCACCCTTTACTGCTCACACTACTAATAAAGTTCCGTTTATCGTGGTTGGCAAGGATTTTAAGGGCAAAAAACTTCGTGATGGCGGTATACTTGCCGACGTTGCGCCCACGCTTTTAACTATGATGGAAGTGCCTGTTCCCGAAGAAATGAGCGGAAAATCTTTAATTATAGAGTAAAAACTGTATTAAACTGCTATAAAACAGTTGAAAAAAATAAATTTTTTTGATATAATGAGCATTGTTGACGTTTAATTTTAAGCGTTAAAGGAGATAATTATATGAACATGTTAAATATGCTTATGGCAGCTGGTAGCGCAGAGTGGACAGCTTGGCACGATTGGATTAAGTACATTCTTTTAGTCGTAATGGCAATCTGTGCAATTTTCGTTATATTAGTTGTATTATTTCAGCCCGGTAACACATCAGGTATCGGTGCTCTTGGCGGACAAACCGAAACTTTTTTAGGCAAGAACAAAAGTAAGACTTTTGAACATAGAATGAAAAAACTTACTGTAATCAGCAGTATAATTTTCATTGTTTTATGTATTGTTTTTGCAATCGTTGCACACTTTGCTGGCTAACGAAAAATTAAAAAGCAAACTTTAAAGGTGAGTCTAATAAGGGCTCGCCTTTTTGCATTTTAACGTTAATTATATTTTAGAGAGAGTTTATTATGAAAAGAAACGTTATAGAAGGCAAACTTCAAGGCAACGAACGTGGTTATGCGTTTTTAATACCAACCGAAGAGGGTGTAGAAGATTATTTTATTTCGCATAGCGACCTAAAAGGTGCAATGCACGGCGATACAGTGCTTTGTGAACGTACGCACGGTGACGGTCCAAGGACGACTGCTCGTGTTCTAAAAATATTAAACCGTGGGATAACGGAGATTGTAGGTACTTACTTTACTTGCAAAAGTGGTGGCTTTGTAACGCCCGACGAAAGAAAGTATTTTTGTGATATTTTTATTCCGTTTGGTAAAGGCGTAAGGGCAAAGGCAGGCGACAAAGTCGTTTGCAAGATTTTATCTTACCCGAAAAAACAAAATCCCGAAGGTATAATTACCAAAGTTTTAGGCAGACAGTTTGAAAGAAAAGCAGAGTTAAAGTCAATTTTATACACTTATAAAATGCCCGAAAAATTTCCCAAAGAAGTATTGCAAGAAGCCGACGGCATCAGCACTGTTTTAAGTGAAAAAGATTTACTTAATAGAGAAGATTTTACAAACGATATCACTATGACCATAGACGGTGAAGACGCAAGGGATTTCGACGATGCAATCACCATAAAAAAACTTCGTGGTGGGAAATATTTACTTGGCGTTCATATTGCTGACGTAAGCCATTATGTTAAGTCTGGCGGTGCGATAGATAAACAAGCGTTTGAAAGAGCAACTAGCGTATATTTTCCCGAAACTGTTATACCAATGCTTCCCGAAAAACTTTGCAACGGCGTTTGTTCGCTTGTTGAGGGAGAAAAAAGATTAACCTTATCTTGCGTTATGACCATTGATAAAACGGGTAAGGTTATAGACTATCGTATAACCCCGTCGGTTATAAAAAGCGATGCACGAATGACGTATACAAACGTTCAAAAAATCATAGACGGTGATGAAAATTGTGTCAAAAAATATAAAAGCATAGTTAAGGAAATTATGCTTATGAACGAACTTGCAGATATACTCATTGCACGCCGTGACCAAAACGGAAGTATAGACCTTGACGTTAAAGAAAGTGTAATTAGTGTGGATAAAAACGGTCAAATATCGGTCAGTGCAACCAAGCGTGACAAGGCGCATAGAATAATCGAAGAATTTATGATTCTTGCAAACTGCACGGTCGCTGAGTATATGTACTATCTAGAACAGCCGTTTATTTACAGAATACACGAAGACCCGTCCGAAGAACGCTTGCAAAATTTTTACGAATTCTTGAAGGGGCTTGGTATAAACGCAAGGCACAATAGAGAGGGTGTGTATTCAAAGGACTTTCAAGCAATACTAAAAAGTGCCGAAGGTACACCGCTGTTTACGCTCATAAACAGGGTAATGCTCCGCTCAATGCAAAAGGCAAAGTATTCGCCCGTGGACGTGGGGCATTTCGGTTTATCGCTTAAACATTATTGTCATTTTACTTCACCCATAAGGCGCTATCCCGATTTAACCATACACAGAATAATCAAAGATTTTATTATGGGCAAAGCCGATATTTATGAAAAGTACGGTGACTTTGTTTTTAGTGCTTCAAAGCAGTCAAGCGAAAAAGAACGCAACGCCATAGAAGCGGAGCGTGCCGTTGACGATTATTATAAGCTTTTATACATTAGCAACTACGTTGGCGAAGAATTTGACGGCGTTGTGAGTGGCGTAACGAGTTTTGGAATATTCGTTGAACTTGAAAATGCAATCGAAGGCATAGTAAAACTTGAAAATCTAAAAACGGGCAGAAGAAAACTTATATACAATGAAAAAAACTACACTTTATCGGACGGCAACGTAACTTATAGAATGGGACAAAAGCATAAAATTAAGGTTGTTGGCGTAAATATCGGCGATAGACGTGCAGAATTTGTGCTAAGTGATTGCAAATAATTATAAAATGTAGTAAAATAAAATATTAGAGAGAGTAGAAATGGAAGAAAAAATCATTTGCTTAAACCGTCAAGCAGGGCACGAATATTTTATTTTAGAGCGAATTGAAGCAGGCATAGTCTTAGAAGGAAGCGAAGTTAAGTCTATGCGTGGCGGAAGCGTCAATCTAAAAGACAGTTTTTGTGTCTTTTATGGCGGTGAAATGTACATAAAGAATATGCACGTTGCACTGTACGATAAGCAGGGCGCATTTAACTCACGAGACAGCAAACGTGATAGAAAACTTCTTCTTCACAAAGAAGAAATGATAAAGTTAAACTCAAAGGTAACACAAAAAGGTTTAACAATAGTTCCATTAAAACTTTATTTCAATAAAGCGCTTGTAAAAATCGAGTTGGGACTTTGTCAAGGTAAACACACTTACGACAAAAAGCGCTCTATTATGGAAAAGGATATTAAGCGTGAAAATGAACGCACGTTAAAAAATTATAGATAATAAATACCATTTACAAGGAGAAAAATTATGGCAAACAAAAAGAGAATAGAAACAGTTTGCGTACAAGGTGGATACACCCCAAAGAACGGCGAACCAAGACAAATCCCCATATATCAAAGTACGACTTTTAAGTACGACACAAGCGAAGATATGGGCAAGCTTTTTGACCTAGAAGCAAGCGGTTATTTTTATACGAGATTACAAAACCCGACCAACGACCTTGTTGCAGCAAAGCTTTGCGAACTTGAAGGCGGTAGTGCGGCGATGCTTACTTCATCAGGTCAAGCCGCTAACTTTTATTCAATATTTAACGTAGCAAATTGTGGCGACCACGTTATTTCAAGTTCTGCAATATATGGCGGAACGTTTAACTTGTTTGCCGTAACTATGAAGAAAATGGGCATAGACTTTACGTTTATTTCGCCCGACAGCACGGAAGAAGAAATTGAAGCAGCGTTTAAGCCTAACACCAAGGCAGTATTTGGCGAAACGATAGCAAACCCTGCTTGTTCAGTTCTTGACATTGAACTTTTTGCAAAGGTAGCACATAAGCACGGCGTTCCGTTTATTATTGACAATACTTTTGCTACGCCTGTAAACTGCCGTCCTATCGAATGGGGTGCAGACATAGTAACGCACTCTACCACAAAGTACATAGACGGTCACGGTGTATCTGTTGGCGGTGCAATTATCGACGCAGGTAAGTTTGATTGGCTTGCTCACAAAGATAAATTCCCAGGGTTGACCACTCCCGACGATAGCTATCACGGAATAGTTTACGCTGAAAAGTTCGGTAAAGAAGGTGCGTTTATCACCAAAGCAACCGCTCAGCTTATGAGAGACTTTGGTTCTATCCAATCACCGCAACACGCTTTCTACATTAACCTTGGTCTTGAAAGTTTGCACGTTAGAATGAAACGCCACTGTGAAAATGCTCAAAAAGTTGCAGAGTTCTTAGAGTCAAGCGACAAGATTGAATGGGTAAGATATTGCGGACTTAAAGGTGATAAATATTACGAACTTGGTCAAAAATATTTACCTAACGGTTCGTGTGGTGTTATAAGTTTTTCAGTTAAAGGCGACAGAAAAACTGCTGAAAAGTTTATGAAGAGCTTAAAAGTCGCAGCGATAGAAACGCACGTTGCAGATGCAAGAACGTGTTGTTTGCACCCTGCAAACGCAACGCACCGTCAAATGACCGACGCTCAACTTGAAGCAGCGGGAATTCCACCGACACTTATAAGATATTCTTGTGGTATTGAAAACGCACAAGATTTAATTGACGATATTAAACAGGCACTTGAACAAATCTAATCAAAGGAGAAAGCAGTAATGCCAATTATTGTTCCCAAAGACATACCAGCGGCAAAAATTTTGCAGTCGGAAAATATTATAGTTATGAACGAAACTCGTGCAAAAATGCAAGATATTCGTCCGTTAGAAATAGCGATAGTTAATCTTATGCCAACCAAAATCGTTACGGAAACTCAACTTATGCGCTTGCTTTCAAACTCTCCGTTGCAAGTAAACGTTACGCTTATCAGTACGGAAACTTACGTTGGCACGAATACTCCGCTTGAACACTTAGAAAGATTTTATAAGCCTTTTTCCGAAGTTAAAAACAGAAAGTTTGACGGTATGATTATAACGGGCGCACCCGTTGAAGCAATGGAGTTTTCCGAAGTTAAATACTGGAAAGAACTTGAAGAAATTTTTGAGTTTGCTAAAAACAGCGTAACAAGCACTCTGTTTATATGTTGGGGGGCACAGGCAGGACTTCACTACTATTACGGCATAGAAAAGCATATACTAGATAAAAAACTTTTCGGTGTATATAAACATAAAAAGTTGGTTAAGTACGATAAACTTCTAAAAGGTACTGACGATAGATTTTTTATGCCACACTCACGCCATACCACCGTTTATGAAGAAGACATCAAAAACTGTAAAGACTTGGTGCTTTTAGCAACTTCAAAGCAAGCGGGCGCAAGCATAATTAGGTCAAAGGACAATAAGTTTATCTTTATTACAGGGCACGCAGAATACGATAGGGATACGCTTGAAAAAGAATATAAGCGTGACCTTGACAAAGGCTTAAAAATTGACCCACCTGAAAATTATTACGTCAACGGTGACAAGGGTGAAATCAAAATGTGTTGGGTGTCAACTGCAAATTTAATTTATATGAATTGGCTAAACCACTACGTTTATCAACTTACACCGTACGAAATTGATAATATTTAATTACTTATCGGTCTTTTGACCGATATAACGGGGGTGTTTTAGATTCGATTGGGCGATGGATTAAAGACGCAAGCATACCGAAGTTCCGTCTTCGTAAAAACGGAATTTAAATTTAAATGCTAACAATAACGAATTAGCATACGCTGCTTAATTTAAGCGTACGTCCTGCACTTTCTCACCCGATGGAAAGTGTAAGGGCGTCAATTAGTCGGGGAACTGCAAGATAAGTTTGATTTCGCTTGTTTTGTGGATTTAAGAAATCAAAGGGCAAACAATGGTCGCCGATGACCAAGTTTGCCACTAAAACTAACCGTCGGATAAGTATGTAGAAGGTTTTTTTGAAGCGTTCAAGACTGGGGTGCAAGTCCCCACATCTCCACCAAAAAATAGAGAGAGCATTTCGCTCTCTCTATTTTTTTGTTGAAGTGGAGTGTGGGGACTTGCTTATGGAGAAAATTTGCTCAGCAAATTTGTCCGTAGGACTAAACAGTGGACACCCACTGTTTATCGGGTAGGTCGCACAGGCGAAAGTCCCCACCCTTTATTTTTTCACTTAAAAGAACACAATCTGCAACCCTTCTTCGCTTTTTGGATTGAGTTAAACGTTATGGGACTGGCTTAGGGAGAAAATTTGCTCCGCAATTTTGTCTGAAAAATAACCAAAAAACGACTTGAAACTTTCAAGTCGTTTTTTAATCAAAAAAAAACCGTGCAGCCGTCATCGATATAGTCCGCCGAAGCGTTAGCGCACCAGGCAACTACTTCAAAGCTACCTTATGGCACACGGGCTAAACCGCTTAGTGCTGCTGCATTCCTGCTCTGACACGGTTCACGGCGGCACGTTGCATAAGACCTTGATATCAACATCCCTTAATGCGTGCAGCCTTCCACGAAATATAC
>JAGASB010000119.1 GCA_017621955.1 Clostridia bacterium
CGTAAGTTGGAAAAGTTAAAAAATGTTAAGTCTGCACTACTTGAAAAGATGTTTGTATAAGAGGAATACCTATGAGTTTTACAAATATGACAACATTTGATAAAGAACAAGATTTTGAGAACGCCTTTATCACGTTACTCAAAAACTGCGGATGGGAAAAAGATGTCATTCAATATCCTACCGAAGAAGATTTGTTAAAGAATTGGGCTGAAATTCTCTTTAATAATAATCGAGATAAAGACAAACTTGGAGATTATCCCTTAACTGAGGGAGAGATGAAGCAAATTGTTGAACAAATCACAAATATGAGAACACCATTTGCGTTAAATAGTTTTATCAATGGTAAAACGGTTGCAATCAAAAGAGATAATGAAAACGACGTTTTGCATTTTGGTAAGGAAGTTAGTCTACATATATATGATAGACACGAAATTGCAGGTGGTAAGAGCCGTTATCAAATAGTTCAACAACCGAAATTCAAAGCCAACAAAAGTTTATTTCCACCCCGTCGTGGGGATATTATGTTGCTAATAAACGGTATGCCCGTTTTCCATATTGAATTGAAAAAAAGCGGTGTGCCGATTAGTCAAGCGTGGAATCAAATTGCTAAATATTCGCAAGAGGGTATTTTTAGAGGGATATTCTCGCTAATTCAAATATTTATAGCGATGACACCCGAAGATGCCGTATATTTTACGAACGTAGGTCCCGATGGAAAATTCAATCACGATTTCTATTTCCATTGGGCTAACTCTGATAATATTCCGATGAAAGATTGGAGAGAATTTACTCAAAGTCTTTTATATATTCCTATGGCGCATCAGTTAATAGGTTTTTATACGGTTGCAGACGGTAAAGACGGAATATTAAAGGTTTTGCGTTCGTATCAGTATTACGCTGTTTCTGCTATTACAAATAGAGTTGCTAAAAATAAATGGGACGAAAAGAAACAACGTGGTGGCTATATTTGGCACACAACGGGTAGTGGTAAAACATTAACAAGTTTCAAAACAGCTGATTTAATTTCTAAATCACAAGATGCCGACAAGGTTATTTTCTTGGTGGATAGAAAGGAATTAGATACACAATCCCTTGAAAATTATAGGTATTTTGCAGATAATGCTGACGATGTTCAAGATACTGCGAGTACGGAAGTTTTGATAACGAAACTCAAAAGTAATTCGCCATCAGACACGCTTATTGTAACGTCAATTCAAAAAATGAGTCGTATTTTTGAAGATGGTACGAAAAAAATACAAAAGGATATTGAGCTTATAAATCGCAAAAGGCTTGTATTTATCGTAGATGAGTGCCATAGAGACACGTTTGGCGATATGATGAGTAAGGTAAAAGAAACGTTTCCTTGTGCTATGTTCTTTGGCTTTACAGGTACGCCAATTTTAGAAGAAAACAAGAAGAAAGGTTGTAATTCGGCAGACGTATTTGGTGATGAATTACATAGATATACCATTGGAGACGGTATCAGAGACAAGAACGTACTTGCGTTTGATACCTATATGGTTGAAACATTTAAGTCTCTTGACATAAAAAAGGCAATCGCAAAAGAGATGGTTCACGCAGAATCGGAAGAGGAAGCAATATCAGACCCTAAAAAGGCTTCCAAGTATTACGATATTATACAAAATATTCCGATGGCAGGATATTTAGATAATGCAGGAAACTATGTGCGTGGAGCTGAAGATTATATTCCTACGTCACAATACGAAACAAAAGAGCATATAGATTCAGTTATTAAAGATATAGTAGAAAAATTTTCTTTTGTTAGTCATTCAAAGAAATTTCACGCTATTTTTGCTACAAGCAGTATTCCCGAAGCAATAAACTATTATCGTGAGTTTAAGAGACAGGCGCCACACCTTAAAACTGTTGTCTTAGTTGACCCGTCGGATAATAATGATAACACGAATTATGATAAGATGCTCGGTTTGGCAGAGATTATAGACGATTACAATAAACGGTATGGTCAAGCATACGATATATCCACTTATGGAGAAATGAAAAAAGATATTTCTTTACGTCTTTCTCACGATAAGGCTTACAAAGGTATAGAAAAAACGCCTGAAAAACAAATTGATATGCTTATTGTTGTAAATCAGATGTTGACGGGGTTTGATTCCAAGTGGATAAACGTATTGTATCTTGATAAGTTAATGAGACAAGAGAATATAATACAAGCATTTTCTCGTACAAATCGTATTTACGGTAGCGATAAACCCGTAGGACTCATATATTATTATCGTTATCCTTATACAATGAAGAGAAATATCGAAGAAGCTGTGAAAATGTACTCAGGCGACAAAGAGTATATTGTTTTTGTAGATAAGTTAGAAAAGAACTTAAAGAAGTTCAATGAACTTTATCTTGAAATAAAAGAACTCTTTGAAAATGAGGGTATTGAAAACTTTATTCGTTTGCCTGATGATGTCTCAGTAAAGGCAAAATTTGCTTTGTTATTCAACAGGTTAAATTCGATTCTTGAAATGATTAAAGTACAAGATTTTACTTGGAAAATCAACATTTACGGGGAAACTACGGTCTTAATTACGGAAGAAATTTATTATATTTTACTTCAAAGATATAAGGAACTATTTGGCGGCAGAGGAAGCGGTGATGAAGAACCACCTTATGACCTTGACCCGCATATTACCGAGAGAAGCACAGGTAAAATAGATGCCGATTATATTAACAGTAGATTTGATAAATATTTGAAAGTAAAACTTGATGGCGAATCGAAGCAAAATATCGAAAGCGCACTACAAGAACTGTATAAATCATTTGCAATGCTTTCCGAAGAAGAGCAGAAATTCGCAGATATGTTTATTAAGGATGTTCAACTTGGTAACTTAATTCCCGAAAAGAATAAGACATTTAGAGATTATATATCTGAATATATGCGCAGGGCAAAAGATGACCAAATTTATCGTTTCGCACAAACCTTTGGAATTAATGAGGTATTATTACGTGATATGATGGCGCTACATTTAACGGAAG
>JAGASB010000120.1 GCA_017621955.1 Clostridia bacterium
ACTTTTCCCCATCGGCTTTGATGCATACGGACTTCCTACCGAAAACTATGCAATTAAAACAGGTATCCATCCCCGAAAGGTTACCGATATAAATATTGAAAAGTTTACAAGTCAGTTAAAACGAGTTGGCTTTTCCTTTGATTATTCAAGGACTATTGACACCACCGATGATAAATACTACAAATGGACTCAGTGGATATTCCTTAAAATGTTTGAAAACGGTCTTGCCTTCCGCGATAAGACCTTGGTAAACTATTGCCCCTCTTGTAAGGTTGTTCTCTCTAATGAGGATTCTCAGGGCGGTAAGTGTGATATCTGCCACAGTGATGTTGTTCAAAAGTCCAAGGATGTTTGGTATTTAAGAATTACCGAGTATGCCGATAAGCTTCTGCAGGGCTTGGATGATGTGGATTATCTACCCAATATCAAGCTTCAGCAGGTAAACTGGATTGGTAAATCCCGCGGTGCGTTTGTAAACTTTACACTTAATGAAATAGGTGAGCAGTTAAAAATTTACACCACCCGTCCGGATACTCTTTTTGGTGTAACCTTTATGGTTATGGCGCCTGAACACCCCTTGCTTGATAAATATGCCGATGGTGGTGTAGTTGAAATTGAAAGCATAGACGTATTAAAACTCGACCCGTTTGTAAAGTTCGGTAAACCTATCAAAATCGCACAACTATTTGGAGGAAAAGATGGTTATTTGCAAGCAGTTAGAGAATTAGAAAGAGAAATTTATAGGGCGGTAGCATAAAATGAGTAATATTTCAGGATTTGTAAAAAGAATTCGTGACATAATGAGAAACGACGCCGGCATTAACGGCGACGCGCAAAGAATAGAACAAATCGCTTGGATGTTGTTCTTAAAAGTTTACGATGCAAAAGAAGACGATTGGGAATTTAACGAAGACGATTATACTTCTATTATTCCCGAAGAATGTCGTTGGCGTAATTGGGCGCACGATGAAAGCGGAAAGGGTATGACGGGTGATGCGTTGTTGAACTTTGTAAATAACACAGTTTTCCCTACGCTTAAAAAATTAGAAGTAACCCCACAAACGCCTATTAGAAAAGCAATCGTAAAAACGACGTTTGAAGATGCCAACCAATATATGAAGGACGGTGTTCTTCTTCGCCAAGTATTAAACGTTATTGACGAATTAGATTTAAGCGACTACGAAGAAAGCCACGCTTTTGGTGAAATTTACGAGTCTATCTTAAAAGAATTGCAAAGCGCAGGTTCTTCAGGCGAATTTTATACGCCACGTGCCGTTACCGACTTTATGGTAAAGATGATTAAACCGCAAATTGGTGAAAAGTGTGCAGATTTTGCTTGCGGAACGGGCGGTTTCTTAACAAGTTGGCTTAAAGAATTAAGCGAACTAAAAGATAGTGCCGATGATATCGAAAAAATCAACAACTCGGTATATGGTATTGAGAAAAAGCAATTCCCGTATATGCTCTGTGTAACAAACTTGTTATTGCACGATATTGATATTCCAAGAATATATCACGATAACACCTTGTTATATGATGTGTTAGACTATACCGATAAAGATAAGTTCGACGTAATTTTAATGAATCCCCCTTATGGTGGTAGCGAGAAAAACGAAGTTAAAAATCATTTTCCGTCAGATTTAGCAAGTAGCGAAACGGCAGACTTGTTTATGTCCGTTATTATGTATAGGTTAAAAGAAAATGGTCGTTGCGCCGTTATTCTTCCTGACGGATTCTTGTTCGGTACGGATAACGCAAAGGTTGCAATAAAGAAGAAATTATTTTCTGAATTTAACTTACATACCATTGTTCGTATGCCACATAGCGTTTTTGCACCTTATACGTCAATAACTACTAACATTTTGTTCTTTGATAATACGGGCGCAACCAAGGAAACGTGGTTCTATCGTTTAGATATGCCTGAAGGTTATAAGAATTTCTCAAAAACCAAACCTATGAAGTTAGAACATTTCGCTCCTGCTATGGATTGGTGGAATAATCGTGAAGAAATTATCGTAGATGAGTTCCTTAAAGCAAAGAAGTATACGGCTACTGAAATTGCTGAACTTAACTATAATATCGACCTTTGTGGCTATCCTCACGAGGAAGAAGAAATTCTTGCACCACAAGACTTGATTAAAAACTATCGTGAAAAGCGCGCAAGCCTTGACGCTGATATTGATAGAGTGCTTGGGGAAATTATGGCGTTGTTAGGGGATAAAGAATGAAAGCAGAACAATTAAGAAAATCTATCCTTCAATTAGCGATACAAGGCAAACTCGTTAAGCAAGACCCAAATGACGAGCCAGCGTCCGTTTTGCTTGAACGTATCCGAGCGGAAAAGCAACGCTTAATTAAAGAAGGTAAAATTAAGAAAGATAAAGGCGATTCTATCATCTTCAAAGGTGATGATAATTGCCATTATGAGAAGATTGGCAAAGAAATCGTTTGTATAGACGAAGAAGTTGCTGATTTTGACATACC
>JAGASB010000121.1 GCA_017621955.1 Clostridia bacterium
AATTTTTTAAGACTAAAACTCCATGTTTTCTTTCTAGGTCTTTAGCCTACTACACCCCAGCGAGCTTTACAAGGCGAAAGTAACTTTTTGAGTCAGATTAACCGTCTGGCTCTTTTTTATTTTACAAAAAGTTATTTCGTCGTTTCCCTTATCCTTGTAAAACTCACCAAAACACTAAATTAACGCAATTCGTTTAGTGGTGTAGTTAGTCTAGACCGTCGAAAGAAAAAATAAAACAAGGAGTAAAAAAATTTTATTAAAAAACTTAAAAGGAGAATTAAGGATGAAAAACAAAAACAGTTTTAGTTACAAACAAGGTTTTAAGAAAGGAATTGAAATCTATAAAAGTAATTCAAACAAAGGTTATTACAGCGATTCAGATAATGACAAAGTTATTAAACGTTGTAAGCGTTATACAGATACAGGATATAAGAGAAATGAACCTTTAAGAGATACTCAAATTGATTATTACTACGGTATGTATGACGGTATTAGATACGGATATAAGCAACACGGAATCGCAATACCCGATAAAAAATATAGCAGCTTTGAAGAAAAAGAAAATCAATTCTACTACGGCAAAGAAAATCATTACAACGGATTTGGATATTACGACTAATAAGGAGATAAAAAATGATTAACGTTATAGAAAACAAAGAGTATAGAAGTTTACAAAACGATTATTACGACGGAGAAAGTTTCGTCTATTTTGACATTATAGAAGTTAACGCCGAACGTGAAGATATAACCGTTATGGTTTCGCATCAAGGCAAACTTACTATGAGAACTTTTGAACTTATGCAAGACGAAGACAATGACGTATTCTTTGAATATGGTCCTTGCTTTGAAAAAATATATCTTGAAGAATTTATTTAAGGAGGTGCATTTATGCAAAATTACACATCTATCCACATTGTAATTGGCTCTTGGGGCTCTTACAACGAATGTAACGAAAGGGCTTTAGGCTCTAAATGGTTAGACTTATCCGATTATTCCGATTGGGAAGAAATTGAAGAAGAATTAACCAAACAAGGCTTTAAGCTAAACGGCATTGACGAAGAACTATTCGTTCAAGACATTGAAGGACTCCCCTCTAACGCTTGTAATTGGGATTACACTAGCCCACAGAAACTCTTTGAAACATTAAGAGATTCTGACGTATTAAGCAATGCTTATAAATACGACACCTTGCAAGCATATTTAGAAGTTCGTAACTTTGATGATTTTGAAAACTTGGTTCAAAGTCACGGTAGTAATTGGGACGACGATATACGCATAATGAAAGGCTATTCGTGGGAAGATTACGGACGTGAAGCGTTAGAAAATAGTGGTTACGAAATACCCGACCATATTCAAGACTTTATAGACTTTGAAGAATATGGCAAATATATGGGCGATTGTGTTGAAGAATACAACGAAGGCTTAATTGAAATTTACAGATAAAAGGAGATTACGCTATGAAAAAAATGACAAAACCTAGACTCAAATATTTGCTCTATGAAGCATTAAGATGGATTGAAGAAGAGTGCGCTGACTTCTTTTGTTGTGAAGTTGACGACGAATACGAATGGTTTGAAGACGCAATCGGTATCCATAAAGAAGAACTACACGAACTTGATATCACGTTAAACCACAATAAACTTTTTGATGGTGAAGACAATGAAGAAAACGAAGAAGAATAAAGGAGAGTACACTATGAATACAACATTAGAACAAAGAAAAGAACAAGCAAAAAAATATATGAAACAACTTAAAATTTACAAGCCATATATTGACGGCTTAATGAACGAAAACAACGTTTGTTATTACGAAGGCTTTGGTGGCTTTTGGGCTTATCAAAATGAAGAACTTAACGCTAAAATTAAAGAAATTGAACGAGCTTGGAACGTCACCGTTTACGCCGTTACTCACGAATTTACTAAATTTGGCGAATGCTACTCTATGCTTGTAGTCGGTGACTACCCTGAAGAATGGGAAGACATACCACACGAAAACAAAGTCTTTTACCCTTTCGCTTACGTTTGGAACAAATCAGACGATTGCTGCTCTGAATTTGG
>JAGASB010000014.1 GCA_017621955.1 Clostridia bacterium
ATTGCAATTTACTCCTTTGTTCGACTGACAATATTATAGCATTTTATAAGTAAAAATTCAATTTATTTTCCTTTCATAAATACTTTCGTAAGTAAAATAAATGAAAAAATAAAAAATTCATTTATAAAATTTTTCTGTGGGCTCATTTCAAAAATATAGCTGTATAATGAAGGCGTAGAAAACAAGGAGGCTTAATTTATGGGCGCTATTTTTGAAACAGTTATGTTGGTGTGTTTTGGTCTTTCGTGGCCGATCAACGTGGTGAAAGCGTATAAGACGCAAACCACAAAGGGAACGAGCTTGCCTTTCATATTTTTGATTATCACCGGATATGTTGCCGGGATCGTTGCAAAAATTGTAACAGGGCAAGTGAACTACGTTTTGGTTGTATACATAATCAATCTTGTGATTGTGATGCTGAACGTAGCGGTATATATAAGAAATTATCAATTAGACAAGAAAAATCACGTTATTTAAAGGAGAGGAACTATGGAAAGAGAAATTAAAGAATATCAAAGTTTAAACCAAGTAGCGAAAATTGGCGGTGTTGTAATTTTCGGGGAACACGAAGATAGAGAAATTCCAGTTGGGGAATTAAGAGAATCGTTCAACTTAGAATACTCGGCATACAATAGAAGTTTTAGCGATTTGACCTTGGATAACGCCGTTGAATTATACGATTCGTGTGTAGCATCTTTGTCGCCGGATACAGTAATGCTTCATATAGGAAACAATGGAGAATACTGGAAAGATATTTCAGGGTTCGAGCAAAAATATATCGCTTTAATTAAACACATAAAAGAAGTATCGAAGGGTGTTCGCGTTGTTGTGGTATCCGTCAATGATGAAGAAACGAATAGGCATTTGAAGAACATTGCAGATTCCGCAAAGGTAGATTACCAAAACGTTTTGCATATTACCAAGACGAATCCGCAAAGTATAAGATGCGTTAATTCTTTCTTGCAGACAATTGGGATGGGGCATTTCAAAAGACAAACGTCCGCTTACGATTTAGCGAAAATATTTTTTCGTTATGCCTAAGCGGTGTATATAGATAAAGGCGTTCCCTATAAGGCATTTAATTAAAATCTTATAGGGAATTGCCTTTCAAGAGGAGAAAAATTCAGAGTCCAAATCGGGGTCTGAATTTTCTTTTTTCTTAAGGGTAAAAACGGTTAATTAACTAAAAATCAACGAATTAAAAATTTTTTTGAATTTTGGCTCATTTTTCCTTACTCATACCAAAACACCTTGCTTTTTTTGCGTTTTTGTGGTAGAATTAAATATCAAGAAGTTTTGGAAAGGAGGACGACAATGGCAATCGCATACGGTTTAATATTTGCATTTTCGCTTATTATGCCATTTTTGTATTTTGCGTGCATACGTAAAAAGCAAGACGAGCCGTGGTTACTCGTTCTATTCCTTTGCGTTTGCGTTGTAACGCTCGGTTATTTTTTGGTATCCCTTTCAAAAACAATAGAGTTCGCTTTGTGGGCAAATAAAATAACGTACTTAGGGCAAGTATTCGTGCCTATGTGTATGTTTATGATAATTTCAAAGCTTTGCGGATATACCTATAAAAAATGGGTTTTGGGCGTGTTTATTGGCTTAGCTGTCATTATGTACGCTATCGTATTTACCACGGGTTGGCTTGATTGGTATTATACGAACGCAATACTTGAATTTGAAGACGGCTCGGCATACCTTGTAAAAGAATACGGCGTATTGCACCCGACAAATCTAATCTACGTCGTTGCTTATTTCGTGGCTATGCTCTGTGTTTGCATAACGTCGTTAGTGAAAAAGAAAGACGCATCACAAAAACTTGCAGGCTTTATGCTCGCTATTGTTCTCGGTAACGTCGGTATGTGGATTATAGAAAAGATTACGACGTGGAATTTTGAAATGCTTGCTGTATCCTATTTTATGAGCGTGCTTGCGTACTTCTTCGTGTATCTACTACTTCAAGACTATATCCGTAAAGTTGACGTTCCTGCGCCAACGACGGAAAAAACAAGAGTTATTGTTTTAGATTCTATTCCCAAAGCAGAAAGATTGGAAAGAGTATTAAAATTGCTCCCCGCTGATAAAACATTGACGGCAAGACAAATGGAAATGCTCGATGGACTTCTCGACGGTAAAAGTCAAAAAGAAATTGCAGCTGATTTACATATCTCTGAAAGCACGGTAAAATGGCATTTTGGTATCCTATATACAACGTTGAACGTTAGCGGAAAGGATGAAATTTTAGCACTCTTTAAGTAAAACTTAAAATTCGACGGTAGTACAAGTTGCTACCGTCTTTTTTTGTCTTTTTTTGCTCAAAACCCCTAAAAATCCCAAAAAAACCTAAAAACCTATACCTAACCTATACTAAACCTATACCCGATGGGTAGGCACAAACGCTTTTTTATTTGATATAATTATAATGCCTAAAAGTAATTTAGGGTGAAATAACGGTAAGGAGGTAACGTATGTGATAGCAAAAAGGTTGCAGTTTAACGAGATTGAAGTGCCTATCGTAAAAGGGCACGAAAAAGTTATCGACAAAGACGCAACTACCGAATACCTGTTCATCAATGCACCAAGAGATATATACACGGTGTACTTTGACAGTTCAATGCCAATATTCGGGAAAAACGTTTTTGACGGTTGCGAAGAAAGCAGTTCTCTTGAACTTAATATGCAAGATAGAAAAATTTGCTTTTATTGCCCTACAAGAACGAAAGGACGAAAAGACGCCCTGTGGTATTTCAATATCGTGTTTGCAGGTGAAAACGGTGAGTCATTATTCTTGCCGGGGCAAATCTTGGTAAACTCGGACGAGGTTTACCGAAAAACAGTCGGCGGAAAATTACCTTTCGTCGAAATCCTTGAAAAAATAAAATTAAAAAGCACGGCTGAAACCGTGTGAAAGGAGAAAACAAAATGAAAACGAAATCGAGAAATTTAATCGTGGTTTTCTTAATGGTGTTTGCATTTGTTTGTGGCGTATTCGCAATTACACCCCTTACGGCAAATGCGGCAGAAAGAGCCGATAGAGATATCGTTGCAGTTAATTCGGGCAACGAGCTCAATATGTGCATCACCGATGATGGTATGCTTAATTGGGATACTGTTGATGGAGCAACTGGATATAAGGTTTATTTGAAGAAAGGTAGCTACACAGTTGCTACTTTTGATTCAATGTCCACTTCGATGTTTATTGCAAGTGCAATAGATCAAACAAAAGCTGATTCAGGGCAATATTTGTTAGAAGTCGCAGCAGTTGGTGCATCTAAAAGCGCAAGTATGCAATATTACTACACAAGCAACGTTGATAAACTTGAAGCACCTACTAAATTGCAATGGTTAGGTAATAATGCCGTTTGGGAATACGTTGATGATGCCGAAGTTCTTAGTTACACACTCTATTTGTATAACTTCAATGGACTCGAAGATACAATCATCAACGCAACTTCACCTTGTGATTTATCTGAGTATAATCCGCAAGACGGTTGGACATTCCAAGTACAAGCAAAAGGCGATAGAAAGTTAAGTAGTAAAAGAAGCAGTATTTTAGTTGAAAGCCCTGCTAAAGGCTCAAGAACGAAAACATTGACAGAAATAGTTTCAAGCAATTCGTTAAATATGGCTGTTTCTTCTAACGGTATGTTAACTTGGGATAGTGTCAGCGGTGCAACGGGTTATAAAATCATATTAAAGCAAAACGGTTATAACGTTGGCTCTTTTGAGACTACTAATACTTACTTCATCCTTGATACCGAAATGAATAGCTTGAAGTTTAATTCGGGAAGCTACGTGATAGAGCTCGGCGCTAAAGGTGTTTCTAAAAATGCAACAATGAATTATTTCTATACAAGCCACGTAGATCAACTTGAAGCACCAAATGGGTTAAAATGGCTTGGATATAAAGCGATTTGGAACGAAGTAGAAGGAGCTACTTCTTACACCGTGTCACTTTTCAACTTTTCAGGTTTGGTAACTACGGTAAATGTTGATGGAGTTCTTTATGATTTTGAAGGTAATCTGCCACAGGACGGCTGGACTTTCAAGGTTCAAGCCAACGGTGATGGAACCTTTAACAGTAAAAGAAATAGCGAATTTACTGAAAGCCCTGCGCTTGTTGCTCCGACGTGCAATATTGGGGTAATTATTGTTGATTCAACAAATACCGTTCATGATCAAGGCGGACAAGTATATTTGCAAACAAATAAAGCCACTCAAGACTGGACGGGTTCAGGTGGTTTTTCGAGAAAAGCAACCTATGGATCAACCGTTACGTTAAAAGCGCAACCTAACGTTGGTTATGAATTCTTGGGTTGGAGATTAGATGGTGATTGGGCTTCTGGCGAAGCAGAGTATCAGTTTACCGCCGATGTTGATAGAACGTATTACGCTATGTTCCAAAAAGTTGATTATTACTTTGTAATGCAACCAACCGATCATACCGTTGCAAAAGGTAATGCTATCAACGTAAACTGGTCAACTAATATCATTCCATCTAAAACAGAGATTCAGTATTGGGATGAAACTGCACAAGCTTGGGATCAGTGGGATGTAAATAATGCGCCCGCAAGTAAACAAGATGATTATGATTTCCAAAACGACCAAGCTGAAAGTATCCGTTTCCGTTTAGTAGCTTACACAGGAGAAACACCGATTGCCAATAGTGATGAGTTTACAATCACTTGGGTTGAACCGAACATTGATGTGGCTGAAGCATTTATTACAGAACCTGTGGGCGGAGAAAGTCCGGATTATACTATTGTTTCAGAAGATGATAGATACACTGTTGAAATAACCAGATGGAGAGAAGATTTTGGTAATAAAAATAAATTAACATCTTCAGACACCTATATCACTGGCAAAGATTACGGATTAGAGCTAACATTTACTCCTAAAACAGGCTATGAGTTTACAAATGCAACCGTCTTTAAGATTAATGGCAAGGTCATTGATATGAAGTGGGGAGCAGGAATTGGTATGAGATATACGTGGTATCGTGCTAAAGCACCTGTTGTTGTGGAATATGGTGTAAATTATGCTCCCGGTGAAGGACAAGGCAGCGGTAACCTTGATTACGTCAACGCCGGCACAACGATTACGTTGAAAACGCCACAGGAATTAGGTTTTTCTGCCGTTGAAGGCAAAATGTTTGATGCTTGGAAAATCAATGAAGTAAGATATGAACCGGGCGATGAATACCTTGTTAACTCTGACATCATTATCACTGCTTTATGGAAAAACGTTCCCGTTACGGCAACGGCTTTGTCTGCTACCTATAATGGTGGAAATATTCTTGCTGGAACTAAGATTAATCCTTCTGGAATCGTTATTACAATGACTTATAGTAACAGTACGCAAACACCGATAGACGCAGGATCAGTTGAATATTGGTACAACGGTACTCAAATTCAAGATCCGATTAACTATGTATTCGGCGTAGAACTTATTGGAACTCGCACTATTACTGTTAAATATCTTGGACTTGAAACAACTTTTGACGTTAAAGTTGTTGGTTATGAAATTACTTTCAACGCCAACACGGGTAGCGGAACAATGGAAAGTGTTGAATACGTTGGCGCATATACCTTGCCTACTTGTCAATTTACTGCTCCTAACGGAAAACAATTCAAAGGTTGGGCTTTGGCAAGCGACGGCGAAGTTATTAACGGAACTTATAACGTAACTGCTGACGTAGAATTGTTTGCAATTTGGGAAGATATACCCGTAGTAAAATTTGATGTAACTTTTAATGCAAACGGCGGTACGGGAACTATGCAAGGCGTTGAATTTGCAGGAACTTATACGTTGCCTACCTGTGAATTTACTGCACCTGACGGAAAGAAATTCAAAGGTTGGTCTACTTCTGCTAACGGCGAAGTTATTAACGGTACAACTTATAACGTAACCGCTGACGTAGAACTCTATGCTATTTGGGAAGATATACCCGTAGTAAACTATACGATTACCTTTAACGCAAACGGTGGTACGGGAACTATGCAAGCCGTTGAATACGTTGGCGAATATACGCTACCTACTTGTACGTTTACTGCTCCCGACGGAAAGCAATTTAAGGGTTGGGCTTTGGCAAGCGACGGCGAAGTTATTGACGGAACTTACAACGTAACGGCTAACGTAGAACTCTATGCTATTTGGGAAAATATCCCTGCACACGAACACAATCACGGAACGGCTTGGGAAAGCGATGCTAATAACCATTGGAACGAGTGTTCTTGTGGCGATAAGGCTAACGTAGGCGCGCATAGCGACGGAAACGCAGACGGCAAGTGTGATACTTGTGA
>JAGASB010000122.1 GCA_017621955.1 Clostridia bacterium
ATTCTCTAAATGAGCAAATTGGTAAAAATACCACAACCAACGATATGCCTATATCCCTTTACTCTGGTTATCAGCAGTTGGTAGGTAGCAACGGACATTATAACAGTTATAACTTCGGCTATAACGTTTACGGTGAAGTTCACGATAGAATTGATACTTTGTATTATGTTTTTTCTACTAACGGCGCAGCCATTTCACAATATACTTTATCGGCAAGCAGATTGCAGTCTTACATAGAAAATTACAATAAAACTTTTGTAAACGGCACGATAAATATTCCGGGCAAAAATATTAGTGCAGACTTATTTAATCAAGATTTAGATGCTAATAGAAAAAGTGTTGCTTACGTTGGAAATGATATACACCATAAGTTGGTAAACATTGACGCAAATGATGAATTTGATATGCTTAACTACCAAGAATCAAACAGTGGTTGGAAAAGATTTTTTGCAGGCTTATTTGGTTTAGGACCTTCCGAAGTTAGTGAGTCATATAAAGGCATTTCGCCTATACATATCGTAACTGATGAAGAAAGAAACGGTTCTAATCTTTCCACCACACTTTTGATTGATAATAGCGAAAGCGCTTTATCGCAGTTTACTAACTTTTATGATACCGAAAAAGCAAAAGGCAACAGAACTGTATTATTTAGATTTGCTCAAACGGATTATGAAGCTATCCCTGTAATAGCGTATAACGAACATACTGGAACAAATATAAGCAAACAATACGGCAACGATACGTTTGTAGTAAGGGAGAGTGTTTTCCTTAACTTTGACATTATAGAATTAACATTTTCTAAAGAAGGCAAATACACGGTTATTCCTGTCGTAAGTAGCCCTATTGATATTTATAACGACATTACTATTCCAGAAGTTGAAAACCCTTGGGCGTGGTTAGAAACACTTTTGGCAATCGTATTGTTAGTGTTGTTATTTGTATTCTTGTGGGTAACAGGTTTATTACCTTTTGTTCTTAAGGCTATTGGTTGGATTATTTTATTACCATTTAGGATTATTGCGTGGATTGTAAATGCGATAACAAAAAAGGTTAAAAACAGAAACGATAAGGAGAAATAACAAATGAAAACAATAAAAAGAATTATAGCAGTAGTTCTTCTTATTGTTACGGTGCTTTTGGTCTGCTATATGTGTAAAACGTGTAGCAGACTTAAAGGCATTGATAATACGATAGAAGATTATAAAAATACTGCGTTTTATACAGAAGATGGAAAAATTACTTTAGTAATTTTGGAAGATTATAGTGCAAATTACAATGTTGAAGGAAACGAAATTGTTTTAACTTTTAAGGAATATAAAGACGGTGTTTTAGATTTTTATACTGAAGAAAACGCCTACTCTTTTGTCGCCTTAAATGATGGCAGTTTATTTGACGTCAACACTAAAGAAATACTTATAAGGAGCAGCGTATATGAAAAAGAAAATAGCGTTTAATTTTATTTTATCAGCGTTATCAATTCTGTTCGTTATTCTTGCTGTTTTTCCGTTTAGAAGCTCTTATATTAGGTTTTATGAAAGTTTAATAGATTTAGGTAATTCTTTTCAGATATATTTATCTGAAATATTTGAATTTGAAATACAAGCAACGCCTACTGTGGGTGATTTTTCTAGCGTTATAGACGCCAAGATTTTGCCCGAAAATATAAGTGCGTTCAAAGCGAAATTTTTAGCATGGTTCTACCTGCTTTTTAACGGTGGAAACTTAACATTATTTGGTAACGATTTAGGTGTATTTTTTACTAATCTTGCAATGATTATTTCTATTGCAATACCTGTTGTAATTGTTCTATATTTTGCGTTAAAAAAGATATATGGAATTAGCAATAATAAGCATAATAAAGACACTATTCCATTAAAGGTTTTTAAGAAGATTTCTAACAAAATTTATGAACCTATAAAACGTTTTATTTTAGAATTTATAGACTATTTTATGGGTATAAAATGGCTAAAAACTTGTTGGATTATTCTATGGGTATTTAACTTCAACTTTGCAACTATTATTATAGAATTTATTGCGTTC
>JAGASB010000123.1 GCA_017621955.1 Clostridia bacterium
AGGTTTTTCAACCAAACCAAATATGAAGACTATTTAGATAGACATAAAGACGACTTTATTAAAACCATAGGTCTTTGCCCTAATTGGACTTTAGTAGATTTTTATATTGATTACGGGGCAACTGCGCCGAATATGGAAAGTGCTCCCGAATGGTGTAGGCTTTTACAAGACTGTATGGACGGAAAAGTTGACCTTATAATCACACAAAAACTTTCTAACGTCACAAGCGATAGAGAAGAAATAACTATTTTAGCATCATACTTTGCACTTAAAAACATAGGAATATATTTTATATCGGAAGATATATTTACTTTAGCAACTTACTATAGAAATGACTTAAAGGAAGAACGGTTTTTTCCAACACAAGATTGGAAACAACTACCACCGGATAATTTAGATAATGATTGATTACGAAAAGAAAAGACAAAGAGCCGAACAACGTGAATACGCTAGACGACGAATGCACGTTAATATCGACCCCGAAAATTATGAATATGAACCTGCCGAAGAAGAAATAAACTATAACGACTTAAATGTTTGTCACGACGTAGCTATTTATGTTCGTGTATCTACTGACGACCCACGACAAACTACTTCTTTTGAATTGCAGAAAAAATACTATGATGATTTAGTCGCAAAGCACGAAAATTGGAACTTAATTCAAATTTACGCTGACGAAGGCAAAAGTGGAACACAATTACGCCACCGTGATAATTTTGTGCGTATGATTGATGATGCTAAAGAACATAAATTTGACTTAATTATTACTAAAAGCGTTTCCCGTTTTGCAAGAAACGTTGTTGATTTTCTTGTAAATGTTCGTATGCTTGCTAAACTAAAACCAAAAGTTGGGGTTTTCTTCGAGTCTGAATATTTCTTTTCCTTAAAAGACGAATCTCAAATGGCTCTATCCTTTCAAGCAACTATGGCAGAAGAAGAATCGCACGTTAGAAGTCGTAGTATGGAATCTTCTCTGCGCATGCGTCTTGATAATGGTATTCCCCTTACGCCCAAACTTTTGGGATATACTCACGACTCAAAAGGAAACCTTATAATCAACCACGAAGAAGCTCCTACCGTTAAACTTGCCTTCTTTATGTATTTATACGGATATTCTTCACAACAAATTGCAGACGCTTTAACCGCATTAGGAAGAAAAACTTATTTAGGCAATGTTAAATGGACTGCTGGTTCTATCGTTCAAGTATTACGCAACGAAAGACATTGTGGCGACGTTTATACTAGAAAAACATACACGCCTGATTTCCGTGACCATAGGTCAGTAAAAAACTATCATCAAAGACCACATACCACTTACCATAAACATCACGAAGCAATAGTTCGGCGTGATGACTTTATTGCTGTTCAACATATGCTTGATAATGCAAAATATAAAAACAAAACATATTTACCCGAACTACGTGTTATAGAAGATGGAATACTTAAAGGCTTTGTAACAATAAATCCTAGATGGGCTGCATTTAAGGAATTTGACTATTTTCAAGCAGCCAAGAGTGCTTATAACTTTGAAGAAACTGCAACTAAACCAACCACTAAAACCGAAGAAATAGAAATAGAAGTCAACAAAGGAGATTTTGATTTAAGGGGTTTTGAAATTGCACGTTCAGAGTTTTTTAACAACTTTAACTACCCTTCTATTTCTTTTGAAAACAAAAAAATAAAATTTAACCGAGAAATAGTCAAACAATTAGATTCTAAAAACAATATAGAATTGTTAATAAACCCTGTGGAAAGAAAATTTGCTTTAAGAACTACAACAACAAATAACCGACAAAGTGTTTGTTGTTCAAAGCCAAAAGCTGGAGTTTATCAACCAAGAGATATTCCTGCCGCTGCTTTTTTCAACACCGTTTATCAAATATTTGGGTGGAATTTAGACTATAAATACAAGATTAAAGGTGATATTTACCAAGACGGTAAGGAAACTGTTTATATTTTTGACACTGAAAACGCTGAAATATTCTTTAAGTCATATATGTTACCGACACAAGAATATGCAAACAACGAAAATGTTTCTATTCAGCCATTGACACCATCTGGAACACGAATTAGAGCCATACCACAAGAATGGGCTAAAAACTTTGGCGACCAATATTATATTCACGAGCAAACTATTGCCGAATTAAAAAACCAAAAAGAAAAAGAATGGAAATTAAGACTTGAAGGGAAGCTTTATGATACGGGCAAAAAAATGAATATTACCCCCTTTGAAGAACTTAAAGCATATATTGACGAACAATTAAACGGAGTTGAATTTTAATTATGGACGAAGTAAAAAATGAAATAAATAAAAGCCCTTATGCCCCTGTTTTAGATGCTAACGACGAACTAATTGATATGAGTGGTGATTTTAACTTTGACGATTATCAAGTTGTTAGACGTGAATTTTTCGCGCATATCAAAGAACCATCTATTACTTTTAACGATTGTAAAGTTTATGTAAATACTGCTTGCTTAAATAAATTCCCAAAAGCAGATTATATAAAAATATTAGTAAATAGCGAAAAGAAAACTTTTGCATTAGAACCGTGCGACGAATTTGAAAAGGACGGTTTTTTGTGGTGCAATTATAAAAATGGTATTAGAAAACCAAAAACAACGAGTTGTAAAATCTTTTTCGCCAAAATTGTCAACATTATGGGGTGGAATCCCGAATATCGCTATAAAATGCTAGGCAAACTTGTTCACGCTAACGGTAAATACCTTATCGCTTTTGACTTAACAGCTGCTGAAACGTATAGGAAAATTTACGTTGAAGGACAAAAGCCTAAAAAATCAAGAACGCCCATTTTCCCTGCTGAATGGCAAAACCAATTTGGTTTACCTTATACCGAACACCAACAGTCTATGCAAATCAATATCTTTGACGGATACGCAGTTTACACCATAAAAGACCCACTACCTAAAAAAGATAGCGTAGGCGAACAATTATCTTTACCTATGGAGAATAACAATGAATAATAAACCTAGTATTTCTATAACATTAGATATGAAAAACAAACGCATACGTATCCACAAATTCGGATTACATTTATTGCAAGACCCAAAACATATTCAAATATTAGTTAACCCATCAAAAAGAAAACTTGCAATAAAACCCGCCACAAAAGATACACCTCAAATGCAGACTATTAAAATAGAAAATAAACGTGTTCACCCCGATAATAGTATTGATATTCACAGTGGTTGTTTTTGCGAATCCCTTATGAAAGCAATAGGCTTAAATGACGCAAATTACTCATATAGGCTTACAGGAGAACATTTACCAAACGAAAATATTCTTGCGTTCTCATTTGACGCAATTACACGTATAGAAAACTAGGAAATAAATATATGAATATTAAAGAATTACAAATAGACGAAGAATTTAAGAACCTTATAGCACCTTTACAAAGAAAAGAGTTTTTGCAATTAGAAGAAAATATTCTTGAAGATGGTTGCTTAAACCCTATCATTACTTGGAAAGGCTTTATAATAGACGGTCATAATCGCTATAATATATGCACAAAACACAATATACCTTTTAACACTATTGAAAAAGATTTTGATTGTAGAGATGCTGTTATTGTTTGGATATGTAAAAATCAGTTAGGACGTAGAAACATATCTGAAGAAACAAGAAAATATCTTATAGGCAAACAATATTTCTCTGAAAAGAATGTTAATAAAATAACCAACCCTAAAGGCTATAATCAATATCAAAGAAATAGTCACGGACAATTTGATAATTGTTCAAGACATAAAACTGCTCAAAAAATAGCAAATGAGAACCACGTTACGCACGTTACCGTTCATAAATATGCTAACTTTTCAAGTGCTTTAGACCGTATAAGTGAAAAAGCCCCTGAATTAGCTCCTAAAATATTATCTGGCAAATATAAAATATCTCATAACGCCTTAATGGAAATGGCTGATATGTCAGTAGAAGAATTAAAAGTGGTAAATGAAAAAATGGATAATATG
>JAGASB010000124.1 GCA_017621955.1 Clostridia bacterium
AATTCATCTGCCATTTTTTTAAGCGATGATATTTCAATGTCAGGATATTGGGTAGGAGTTTCTTTTATTATATCGTTTTTATAATTCCTAAGCAAATCCTGATATATTTGCATAGGGGGATTACAAAGCCATAAGTTTTTAATATTAACTCGTAAGTTTCTTAGGATATTATTTATAAATCCTAATATTGCCCATTCATTTTTTCCACCATAATCATCGGTATGAATTATTAAATGTTCAACTTATCGGCGTATCTGCTTCTTCTTATGATACGCCTAAAATAATCATTTTTTCTTTTCTGGTAGGTTCCAAGACATCCGTGAGATAATTGTAATTAGTTAAATCTTTTATAGCGTTAGAAAAATTTTCATCAGCGCCCTAAAATATATTTATACTATCCATTATCTTCCACCACGCCTGCCAATACTACATCATAAACATCAATTTCGGTTGTTTCTTGGTCATTTGATTCCCCTGTATAATCCGCTCTTTTGGAACTTTTATTGGTACCAAATTCAAATTCTTTTTCCACGCGAAGGTCTTGCTTATTAATTTTACCAACCTTAATAGCAAAATAAGTTAATTGCATCTTAGGCAAGTCAGACATTGTGTAATTATTACGGAAAGCATCTAAATTAAATCTAAGAATTTTTTCAACCCCTTCGATATTTGCTACAAACTCATAATACCCACGTCCTTTATTTATAGCATCTTCCATTTTTGATATGTCAAGAACAAATTCACTACCATCCGAAGACTTTAATGGTATTTTACCGTCAATCATTTGTAAAAATGGAGCAATCAACATAATGAAAGAAAAAGAGTTTATTTCGGGGTAAACAGTTATTTTAGGGAAAATTTCAATTCCCTCACAACGCTTATTTTTGGGACGTTTTTTTATCGGCTTCTAATAGAGCAATAAAATCCGCCAACAAAGTGTTTTCTAAAATATTTTTAGCTATTTTATCTTTTGTTCTTGATAAATCCGCTTCACCCTTTGCTTCTGCCTTAAAAGAAACACCACTTAATAAGCTAAACAACTTAAATATTCCTTTTTTTCAGTTCCTACTCCAACTTCTGTGCTTGCAGAAGTAGATTTATTTCAACGATAAAACGTCGCCGTTGACGTCAATTTCTTTAGATATTAAGCGTAAAGCATCTTCTAAACGGTCAAGAATAGCATCGCCCATACGACTAAATCCAAGTTGCTGAACTAACAAACGGAATAATCCGCTTTTTTCAACGGTAATGTTTTGTTTAAGAATTTCTTTCATACCAAGAGATAACTCTTCAAGAGAAATATACTTAACTTCTCTTACAACGGTTGCATTCTCGTGCGGAACACGAAGCATAGGAATTGCTTTCTCTTGTGAATACAAGAATCCGTTTTTACGTGTGATTTTATAATAAGAGCAGTTTCTCATTATGTAATTGAACTCATCACGAACAACGCTCGTTACTTTTTCTCTTCCAAAAAGGAAGGCTATACGTTTCAAAAGCCATTCTTCAGACAACGGTGATTCAAGTTCTACGATAGCACGAATAACTCTTAATCTATCATAGCTACATTTTTCAGCCGTTTTATAGTCGTCCGCCATTACGTATTTTGGAAATTCAAAATGCTTTACTTCTGCCACTTCTTCAAAAGAAACGTCATTTGAAGAAGTCTCTTCTTTTTTAGGCTTTATGCTTGCATTTTCAACGGCGAGTTTTGCCGCTTCCAACAAGCGTTCTTTTTCTACACGTTTATTCCTAAACCAATCGGTTGACCAAATACGATAGAATTTCCATCCCATTCTTTCCAAAATCTCTTGACGAAGTCTATCTCTATCACGAGCACTTCTTGAAGAGTGGTATGCTGCGCCGTCGCACTCAATAGCAAGCAAATAGTCGGAAGAATTAGGGTGTTTTAATGCTAAGTCAATCTTAAACGAAGAACAACCAACCTGCGTATCAACGCTAAATCCTTTTTCTCTTAAGAACTCACAAACTTCCATTTCAAATTCAGAGTCGTATTCTTCAAAAGGATTCACGGACATAGAACGTTCCAAAGCGATTTCGCCGTTTTCTGCGTAATCAAGATATTCTCTTAACAATCTTGCGCCAACAGATTGAGTCCTTGACAAGTCGATATCCGTATAGTGCATTGACGTAACAAGCTGAACGTTATATTTAGCGCGAGTAACGGCAACGTTTAATCTACGCTCGCCACCCTCACGATTTACAGGACCGAAGTTGAGAAGTAAACGACCTTGCGAATCTTTACCGTAAGCAATACTAAAAATAATAGTATCTCTTTCATCACCTTGTACCGTTTCTAAGTTTTTAACAAAGAAAGGTTCTGCTTTATCTGATTTGAAAAACGGTTCTTTTGAAGGGTCTTGTTGTCTGCGCTTTGCTATAAGTTTATCAATTAAGTTTTGTTGTGACATACTGAAAGCAACTACACCAAGACTTCTTTCGGGATATTTTTCAATGTTTTCAAATACCAAATCAACGATTTTTTCGGCTTCGACACGATTTGTTTTTGTCTTACGGTCAAAAGTTCCATCCACATAGAAATAGTCAACGCCAATTCCTTTAGTATCTTGTTTAGAAGAAGGGAACGTTACCAAATCGTTATCGTAGAAATTTTTATTAGAGAACGATATGAGTGGCTCGAAACGACTTCTATAATGCCATTTTAAGCGTTTTTGTGGGAACGCCGTTGAACAAATATCCAATATTGACTCAAAATCAGTAACGTCATCCGTTTCGTCATCATTGTCATCTTGTATAGACGAACTATTAAAGAAGTTGCTCGGTGGCATTTGTTTAGAGTCACCAACAACGATAAGTTGTTTACCTCTATAAATAGCACCAATTGCATCTTGCGGGAAAATTTGCGATGCTTCGTCAAAAACAACTACGTCAAATTTCATATCCGAACTTAAGAAGGTACTAACGCTAAGCGGAGACATTAAGAAGCAAGGTTTTAGGGTTTGAACAAGGTCGCCAATTTCTTCCAAAAGCAATCTAATGCCTTTTTGCTTGCGTTTTTTTTCACCTTCTCTCAAGAGAATTGCTATAGCGCTACCTTGAGCAACCATATCTAAATTCGGTCTTAACGCAGAAAGTTTTGCCTTGATTTTTGCTTTGTTTATCTCAAAGTTAAGCTCGTCTTTCGTTTTGAAGAGTTTTACGGTTTCGTCGTGTGGAATACGAGACAACGTAATCAAAATAGGAGATTCGTGCAATACGGCATCAACCCATTGCATATAAAATGCTTTTTTATACGCAGATAAAACGTTTTCCGTCTTTATTTTTTGAGTGATAGTGTAGTCCACAAACGCTCTTAACTCTAATTCACTAAGCTTATTTAATAATTTAACGAATTCACACCAATTATCCAACTTATCAATGCTATCAATACAACCTTGATATTTCTTCACTAAATCGTCAAGGTCAACTTGTCGAACGTTATACTCATCCAAATTATATTTAGCAACAACACGTTTCTCTGCTTCTTCAAGTTTACTAAAAGCCTTTGCAAAGCAGTCGGAAAGAATCGCAAAATCCTTTTGCTTTGCGACAAATTCTTGATTGCTTAAAGTCATAAGTGTAGCAAAATCAACATCAGTAGAATGAATCTTCGTAAGTGTTTCAAATTCGGCAATCAAATCTTCGAAATTCGTCGAAACGCTGTTATACGCAGTTCCAATTTGAGCTTTTATTTTTTCTTCCAATCCATTAAACTCAGAAGATTTCTGTTGATAAACACGCAAAGTATCCATCATTGAAACGGCTACTTTATACTTTACTTTCTTGCCATCTTTTTTGCAAAGTTTAAGTTCTCTTGTGATATGTCTATATTCGCTACTAAAGAGTCGAGAGAAGAATCCGTTAAACTGTTTGGTCAACTTTTTATAAAGTGCTTGTCCATCAAGTTTATAAACGTCTTCGTCAAACATATCGTCGATGATTTTCTTGTTGCTTAAAATTTCTTTTGCTAAAACGTTCATTGCGTTTATCGTCTTTAACACGCTTTCAAGAGTGGACGAGTTAAGCAATGCAGGGGTAATAAACTCACTTGTTTTGGCAAGATTAAAGAAATCTATTAAAGCATATGCTTGGTATATATTTTTAGCCGAAATAGAGTATTTTTCGTTAAGTGTTCCATTTAACTCTTTAATATTACCACAAAGAGTTATAACGTCTTTTAAGTCAAATTTCAGTTGTGTGGTTGATTGATAGGAAGAATCAAGGTCAACGTATCCATACCATACGTTTTGATGGTAGTCATAACCAACAGAAGGAACGTATTCGGTATAGCGCGTTAAAGCGATTTCTGCTTTATTTATATATTCTTCGCCCTTAGCTTTGATTTCGTTAATAATAAATTCAACGTCAGGCGCTTTTCTACAAGCGGAAACTTCTTCGTATAACTTATAAAGTGTTTTGTTTATCGTAGGACGAATTTTATGTAATTCAACAGCATATTCGTCAAGTTCTTGTTGCGCACGAATTTTTGCTTCTATTTCTTTTTGCGCACGGTCAGACAAAGCGCTTTTTTGCGCTTTAAGAGTATGACACAATTCCGTTATTACATCTTTTTTATTTGCTTTATGGATGTGCAACTCCAAA
>JAGASB010000125.1 GCA_017621955.1 Clostridia bacterium
ATGCTTGACGACGTAAGGGAAGAAAGTAGGGCTATTAAAAAAGAAGCTATTTTAGAAGCGAAAGAACATGAAATCAAACTTCGCAATGAATTTGAGCGTGAATCTAAGGAAAAGCGCGCTGAACTTCAAAGAATGGAAAACAGACTCAACCAAAAGGAAGAGACGTTGGAAAAAAAGGAAGAAAATCTTGCGAAGCGAAACGAAGAAACCACCCGTCAACAGAACGCATTAAAGGCAAAAGAAGTAGAACTTGATAAGAAAATAGAAGACCTTGCTGAAAAGCAAAACGAAATGATTAAAGAGTTTGAAAAAATCGCCCAAATGAGCAGAGAAGAAGCTAAACAGCAATTAATCGACGCTATTACGGACGAAGCAAAGCGTGACGCTGCCGGTATGGTTAAGAACATCGAAGCAGAAGCCAAGGAAAACGGCGAAAGAAAGGCAAAAGAAATCGTAAGTTTGGCTATTCAAAAGTGTAGTACCGAACAAGCGACGGAAATCACCGTATCTGTCGTACCGCTACCTAGCGACGATATGAAAGCAAGGATTATCGGTCGTGAAGGCAGAAACATTAGAACGCTTGAAAACGCAACGGGCATAGAACTTATTATAGACGACACGCCCGAAGTAGTAATCGTATCAGGCTTTGACCCCGTAAGGCGTGAAGTTGCACGTATCGCTCTTGAAAAACTTATTCAAGACGGTAGAATTCACCCCGCAAGGATTGAAGAAACGGTTGAAAAGGTTAAAAAAGAACTTGACCAACAGATTAAAGAAGCAGGCGAAGCCGCAATGTTTGAATGTGGAATATTTGGACTTCACCCTGAAATCGTTAAACTTTTAGGTCGTCTTAAATTCCGTACAAGCTACGGTCAAAACGTGCTTAAACACTCTATTGAAGTATCGCACTTAGCAGGCGTTATGGCAACCGAACTTGGCATCGACGCAGCGCTTGCAAAACGTGCAGGCTTGCTACACGATATAGGTAAAGCGGTTGACTTTGAAGTTGAAGGTACGCACATGCAAATCGGTGGCGACCTTGCTAAAAAGTATAGGGAAAATCACAACGTTATCAATGCAATTCTTGCTCACCACGGTGACGTTGAACCCAAAACGCTTGAAGCAGTGCTTGTTCAAGCAGCCGACGCTATTTCAGGTGCAAGACCTGGCGCTAGACGTGAAACGACCACTAACTACATCAAGAGACTTCAAAAACTTGAAGAAATTTCTAGTTCGTTTAAGGGCGTTGAAAAATGCTATGCAATCCAAGCAGGTAGGGAAGTGCGTGTAATGGTTAAACCCGAACAGATTAACGATGCGCAAACGTTGTTCCTTGCAAAAGATATTGCTAAGAAGATTGAACAGGAAATGGAATATCCCGGTCAAATCAAAGTCAACGTTATCAGAGAATGGCGTGCAACTGAATTTGCTAAATAAAAAAGTTTTAATCCCCGACGTTACGTCGGGGATTTTTACATTATTTTAACAAATATGCACATACTTAACTTAGTTTATGAAAGGGCGCAATTATATTAAAAAATTTATAACGTGTTTACTTTTTTGTGCGGTTTTTGTTCTTACTTGTATGAACGTATGTATTAAAACGTACGCAATGCCGTTTTACGATTTACAGCCACAATATCTAACGCTCCGTGCAAGTTTTTATACGTCTTACTCATCTTCAACAGTAGAGAGAAAAAGCAATATCAAACTTGCCGCAAAATCGCTAAATAACGTTTTCGTTGACGTTGGCGGTGAGTTTTCGTTTAACCGAACGGTTGGTGAACGTACGGAAAAACGTGGGTATAAACAAGCAAAAATTATCGTTGACGGTCAGTTTGTGGACGGTATAGGAGGTGGGGTGTGTCAGGTTTCAACAACGCTTTATAATGCCGTGCTACTTGCAGGTTTAACTGTTACCGAATATCACCCACACAGTTTACCCGTTAGTTACGTTGCACCGTCTTTTGATGCAATGGTCAATTCTGGTTGGGCAGACCTAAAATTTGTAAACAACACGCATAACCCTATCATAATTAACACTTGCGCAGACGATAACACCTTGCATATTTATATTTACGGTCAGCCTATGCAAGTTAAGTACAGCCGTAAAAGTGAAATTATTGAACAAATCCCTTGCCCCAAAGAAGAAATTATATATGACGATGAAAACGCTTATCCCGACCTTTACGAAGGCGAAAGTAAATTTTTGCGATACGGAAAAGAAGGTTATAAAAGCGTGGGGTATTTAGTTGCAACTGAAAACGGCAAGATTATAAGCGTTAAAAAAATCCGTTCGGATAGTTATAGCCCAACTCGTGCACTTGTGATTTACGGCAAAGCAGTTAGGGAAGAAGAGATTGAATTAGAACAAACGAACGATATAGAATAAAAAAGAACTATCGTACGATAGTTCTTTTTTATTAACTTACTTTATTTTTATTGCCAGTAATCAAGTTCTTCGGTTATTCCTATATCTTTTGCAAGGAAAGTACATTCCTTGCCGAGTTTTCTCTTTTTAAGATAATCTTTAAGCGCCCTTACGGCTTTTCCGCTTAGGATAGTTATAACAGTCATATTGATAACAGCCATAAGTCCCATTAAGATATCTGCAACGTCCCAAAGGATTGATGAGTTAAGCCCTGCACCAAACAATATTAAGAGCGATGCAATTACATAGTATATGTAATTAAAAAGTTTATTTGGTTCTTTTCCTAATAGGTGATTAAACGATTGATTAACGTAGAACAAATTTCCTATTAGCGTAGTAAATGCAAACAGCACCATAGCAACGGTTATAAATATAGGTCCAAAGTCGCCTAAAACTTCTTTTACGCACATTTGGATATAAACTGCACCGTCGTTACCCGTCGGTTCAACGCCCGAACACATACACATAAATGCAGTTGCGGAACAAACTAAAAGCGTATCTATAAATACTGAAAGCACTTGAACTAACCCTTGTTTTGCAGGGTGGTTTACGTCAGCCGATGCCGAAGCGTTAGGCGCAGAGCCAACGCCTGCTTCGTTTGAAAAAAGCCCTCTTCGTATTCCGTACATAACGCACGAACCACCAAACCCACCGAAAATCGCAGTGAAGTCGAACGCTTCACTAAAAATACGGACGAATACGCTTGGTAATGCCGTTATATTTAACACTACTATTAATAGCGCAATCAATATGTAAGCAACACCCATAATAGGTACTAAAAGGCTAGTAACCTTAACTATTCTTGAACCACCACCAAATAGGCAATAACCAACAACTACTGCAACTATACCGCCGATTATCCACGGCGTTATTTCAGCATTGTAAAAATCATAGGGCTTAAAGGTTGATTGTAAGTTAAAAGATGCAAGCATATTAAAACCAACACCATAAGTTAAAACTAACAATATAGAAAAAATTATTGCAAGCGGACGGCATTTTAATGCTTTTTCAATGTAGTAAGCAGGACCACCGTAACTGCCTAAAAGACCTTTTTTCTTGTAAATTTGTGCTAACGTGCTTTCAATGAACGCCGAAGCAGAGCCGATTAAAGCAATAACCCACATCCAAAAAACCGAACCGAAACCACCAAGACAAAGCGCAAGTGCAACGCCAACGATGTTGCCCGTGCCTACACGAGAAGCGGTTGATACCATTAAGGCGTGGAACGAAGAAACGCCTTTTTTATCCGTCGGCTTTTCCGCCACAACTTTTATTTGTTGGGGGAGAGACCTTACTTGTACGGCTTTGGTGCGTATTGTAAAGTAAACACCGCCTACAATTAGTAAAACAATAACAACGTAAGTATAAAGATTTGAACTTACGTCCGCAATAAATTATGCAATCATATTTACCTACTTAAAATGAACGTTAGGTAGATTATATCAAAAAATTTACAATAAATCAATCTTTATTTTTATAAAAGGTGTAGGTGCACGCTTAAAAATAGATATTTATAGTTAAAATTAATTGTTTAGCATTTATTAAATTTGCTTTCATTAGGCAATAAAAATTAGTTGGTTTTCTTTTTTGTGGGGAATCGTGCTTGTGCAAGAATTACGGCAACAAACACCAATAAGCAACCGATAAGTTCTCTTATAGACAAGGCTTCACCAAGCACCAACCACCCTGAAAGAACTGCAAATACAGACTCTAAGCTCATTATAAGCGTTGCGCTTGTCGGGTCAGCATTTTTTTGTGCAATTATTTGTAAGGTATAGGCAATGCCACTAGATAAGAACCCAGCGTACATAATTTCAAGTTTTGCGTTCCAAATAATTGATAGGTCGGGTTGTTCAAATATAAATGCGCAAACTAATGAAATAATTCCCACGCAAAAAAATTGAATACAAGACGTTTTAATTGGGTCAGCACCCTTTTCCATAAAGTAATCAATTATTAGAATATGAAAAGTGAAGAAAAAAGCACTTACAAGCGTCAACAAGTCGCCAAGTTCAATGAAAAATCCACTTTTAATGCAAAGAAGATAGAACCCAAACGTTGCAATAGGCACGCATACAACAACTATTTTGGGTATGCGTCTTTTAAGTATTACGCCAAATATAGGCGTGAACACAATATATAATGCAGTTATAAACCCTGCTTTTCCCGAAGCGTTATCTGTCATTAACGCAATGCCTTTTTGTTGGCAATAACTTGCAACTGTAAGTGCTACTCCGCATAAAACCCCCGCAACTAAGGTGAGTTTTGTTGGTTTTAGTGTGTGCCTTGTTTGAGTTTTCAATAAGTTTTTGTTGTTTTTATAGTTGAAAAATGCTATTACGGGTATTAAAAACAAGAACCCTAAAAAACTCCTTGAAAAAAGGAAGGTGAAAGGCTCAACCGTATCACTTGCAGTGGTCTGAGCAACAAAAGTACTGCCCCAAATAAGTGCGGCAATTAAAAGCATTAAGTTAGCACTAAGTTTCTTTGACATTATTACTATTCCTTTAATAAACAAAAGTAATTATACTTTTCACTATGCAGTTTGTCAAGAAAAAATGCTGTATTAAGGTCAAAAATAAACTGTGTTTACGTCAATGGCAAGAGAGTTTTAGACGGCGATAAAATAGAAAAAGATAACGTCAAAACAACAGGAAAAGCAATTAGGGTTAAATAGTGACCAAGCAATATATGCACATATAAAACAAAAAGACCATTAAAAGATGGTCTTTATTTGTTGGCGTAAAATTGGCATAGAAATCCGAATAGTTTAATCACTATAAATAATTTTAACTAAAAGTTATTATCCCCTAGGAGTCCAGACATGAGATTTTTCTTTTTTGCGATTTTTATCAACATATAACTCTACGTGTCCGCATTTTTCACAAGCATAAGAATCAACCGTTTGCTCAACATATCCTCCAGTTGCTAAAACTTGATTGTTGATAATTTCTACCTTATATAACTTTTC
>JAGASB010000126.1 GCA_017621955.1 Clostridia bacterium
AAGACTTATCGATATCTACTCACCCAACGTTAAGCTTCTCGACAGCATTCATTTGCCCGCAGGTGTAGACATCAAAATTAAATTGTAATCAATAAACATTATATAATATATCGGAGGTGAACTTTATCTATGAATAAAGCAATCATTGGCAGAAAGTTGGGAATGACACAGCTCTTTTCCCAAGACGGCAAAGTTATTCCGGTAACGGTTATCGAGGCAGGTCCTTGTCCCGTTGTTCAGGTTAAAACTTTGGAAAGAGACGGTTATTCGGCAGTTAAATTAGGTTTTTCTGAAACTGACGAAAAATCCTTGAACAAACCGCAACTCGGTCAGTTCAAAAAAGCAGGCGTTGCACCCCAAAAGGTTTTGAAGGAATTCAAGCTTGAAGGTGCTGATACGATGACGGTTGGTTCAGTTATCACTTGTGACGTTTTCCAAGCAGGCGATAAGGTTGACGTATCGGGCGTATCAAAGGGACACGGTTTTACCGGTGTTATCAAAAAGTGGAATCAACACAGACTTAAAGAAACTCACGGCGTAGGCCCTGTACACAGAGAAGTTGGTTCAATGGGTGCAATCAGTAACCCGTCAAGAGTTTTCAAAGGCAAACACATGCCTGGTCAATGGGGTAATGAAAACGTTACCGTATTGAATCTTGAAATTGTAAAAGTCGATAAAGAAAGGAATGCAATCCTTGTTAAAGGTGCTGTTCCCGGCGCTGTAAAAGGCATCGTAACTTTAAGAAATAGCGTTAAAGCGTAAGGAGAAGGATTATGCCAAGTGTTAAATTATTTAATATGAATGCAAAAGAAGTAGGCACTCTTGAATTATCCGACGCTTTGTTCGGTGCAGAATACAACGAAGCGGTAATCCATCAAGCAGTAGTTGCAAGACTTGCAAACGAAAGACAAGGAACCAAAAGCACGTTGACCCGTAGCGAAGTTCGTGGTGGTGGTGCAAAACCGTGGAGACAAAAGGGTACCGGCAGAGCAAGACAAGGCTCTATCAGAAGTCCCCAGTGGGTTAAAGGTGGCGTAGTATTCGCACCTAAGTCAAGAGACTTTTCAAAGAAAATGAACGCAAAAGCAAAAGCAGTTGCACTTTTATCTGCACTTTCGCAAAAAATCAGAGATGACGAAGTAATCTTCATTGACGATATAAAGGTAAAAGAAGGCAAGACCAAAGAAATGGCAGCTTTCCTCAAAGCGTTTAATTTAGAAAAAACAGTACTCCTTGTTATGGATAACAACGACGAATTAGTATTGAGAGCAAGCGCAAACATCGAAAAGATTTCGACGATTGCGGCATCACAAATCAACACTTATGACGTTGTTAAGAACGCAAAACTCGTTGTTTCCAAACAGGCCGTAGAACAAATTCAGGAGGTTTACGGAGAATAATGGCTGCACACGATATTATAATTAAACCGCTTCTCTCTGAAAAGAGTTATGCGGGCATCAAAGATAAGAAGTATAGCTTTGTTGTTGCAAAGGATGCAAACAAAACGCAAATCAAACTCGCTATCGAAGAAATTTTCGGCGTAAGCGTTGAAAAAGTAAATACAGCAAACGTTAGCGGTAAGTTGAAAAGACAGGGCAGATACGAGGGATATACCCCCGATTACAAAAAAGCCATCGTTCAACTTAAAAAAGACAGTAAGTCGATTGAATTCTTCGATTCATTGTCCTAATTAAATCCGGAGGATAGAAAAATGGCTATTAAAAGATATAAACCGACTTCGTCTGCACGTCGTTTTATGACAGTAAGTGCTTTTGACGAAATTACGGCAAAGAAACCCGAAAAGTCTCTTTTAGAAGACCAAAGAAAGAGCGGTGGTAGAAACGCACAGGGTAAAATAACCGTTCGCCATATCGGTGGCGGTAACAGAAGAAAATACCGTATTATCGACTTCAAGAGAATGAAAGACGGTATTCCCGCAACGGTAAAGAGCATTGAATATGACCCCAACCGTAGCGCAAACATTGCACTTTTATACTATGCAGACGGCGCAAAGACTTACATTCTTGCTCCCGTAGGCTTAAAGGTTGGCGACAAGGTTATGAGTGGTCCTACCGCAGATATCAAAGCAGGTAACGCACTTGCGCTCAAAGATATTCCCGTAGGTACTATGGTTCACAACATTGAAATGCAACCCGGTAAAGGTGGTCAAATTGCAAGAGCTGCTGGTATGAGCGCTCAGATTATGGCAAGAGACGAAAAGTATGTAACCTTAAAGATGCCAAGTGGCGAAATGAGATATATTCTTGCTACTTGTAAGGCAACAATCGGACAGGTTGGTAACTTAGAACACGAAATTATCAGAATCGGTAAAGCTGGTAAGACCAGATACTTAGGAATCCGTCCTTCTGTTCGTGGTGTTGTTATGAACCCGTGTGATCACCCCCACGGTGGTGGTGAAGGTAAGTCTCCCGTCGGTATGCCCGGGCCTGTTACTCCTTGGGGTAAACCTGCTCTCGGTTATAAGACCAGAAAGCACAAGAAGGCTTCGAACAAACTTATCATTACCAGGATAAATTAAGGAGAGCGATATGAGTAGAAGCGTTAAAAAAGGTCCCTATGTGGAACCCAAACTCTTAAAGAGAATTGAAGAATTAAACGAAAAGAACGAAAAAAAGGTATTAAAGACTTGGTCAAGGTCGTCAACGATATTCCCACAAATGGTAGGACATACTATTGCGGTTTATGACGGCAGAAAACACGTACCCGTATACGTTACCGAAGATATGGTTGGTTGCAAACTCGGTGAGTTCTCTCCGACCAGAACCTTTAAGGGACACGGCGGCGAAAAGACGACCGGTGGCAGATAGGAGGCGATATTATGGCTAAAAATATGAGAGAAAAGACCGCACGTATTGCGGAAAATAAAGACAGACGCCCCAGAGCAGTTGCCAAACACGTTAGAATATCACCTTACAAAGTAAGGGTTGTACTTGATATCATTAGAGGCAAAAGTTATACGCAAGCGGTTGCAATTTTGGAAAACACTCCAAAGTCAGCTTCCGAACCTATCAAAAAGGTCTTGATGTCAGCTGCTGCAAATGCAGAAAACAATCTTGGTATGAGCAAGGATAACTTGTTCGTAGCAGTATGTTACGCAGACCAAGGCCCCACGCTCAAAAGGGTTATGCCCAGAGCACAGGGTAGAGCGTTCAGAATTTTGAAACGTACCAGCCACATCACTATCGTGCTGGACGCAAAAGCGTAGGAGGAGCGATAATGGGACAGAAAGTTAATCCGCACGGTTTAAGAGTCGGAATTATCAAGGATTGGGATTCTCAATGGTTTGTTGATAAAAAAGATTTTGCAGCAAACGTAAAAGAAGACAATGAAATCCGTAAAGTATTAAAGAAAAAATACTATCAAGCAGCAATCAGCAAGATTGCCATCGAAAAGGCTGCAACCAAAATCACCATTACGATTTTTACCGCACGCCCCGGTGTTCTTATCGGAAAGCAAGGTAGTGAAATTGAAATTATTAAGAAAACGGTAGCAAAAATTTGCGCAGGCAAACAAATTTCTATCAACATTTCAGAAGTTAAGAAGCCTGATGCAGATGCTCAACTCGTTGCAGAAAGTATCGCAACTCAACTTGAAAAGCGTGTATCTTTCAGAAGAGCAATGAAGCAAGCTATCGGTAGGTCTATGAGAAGCGGTATCAAGGGTGTTAAGGTTATGGTTAGCGGAAGACTTGACGGTGCAGAAATTGCACGTAGTGAAAGTTACCACGAAGGTTCAATTCCTCTACAAACCTTACGTGCAGACATTGATTACGGCTTTGCGGAAGCACATACCACCTTTGGTGTTATCGGTATCAAATGCTGGACTTATAAAGGTGAAGTTATCGGCGCTCCCAAGAAGAAAAGTGAAGGAGGCGAAGCTTAATTATGTTAATGCCTAAGAGAGTTAAAAGAAGAAGAGTGCACCGTGGTAGAATGACCGGTAAGTGCACTAAGGGCAATAAGGTAGCATACGGCGATTACGGTTTAGTAGCAATGGAACCAGGTTGGATTAAATCTAACCAAATCGAAGCAGCCCGTGTTGCTATGACTAGATTTATCAAACGTGGTGGTAAGGTATGGATTGACATATTCCCCCACAAACCTGTAACTAAGAAACCTGCCGACAGCCGTATGGGTAGTGGTAAAGGTTCAGTAGAATTCTGGGTAGCAGTTGTTAAACCGGGCAGAGTATTGTTCGAAATGGCTGGTGTTCCCGAAGATATCGCAAAA
>JAGASB010000127.1 GCA_017621955.1 Clostridia bacterium
TGGCAACAAAGTGGGTACTGCCGACGGAAAGGACGTTTACGAAGGGGAAGTGGAAATATTACCCGTTTCACCGTTTGAAATTTTTCCCGATAACCTTTATACGCAAGAGTTAAATGATTGTGAAAGTATAATTCACGCACGGGTAATGAGTACGAAAAACGTAAAGGAAAAATACGGTGTTGCAGTTGTAGGACAAAAGATTGACGTTATGAGCCTAACTAAAAACGAAACGCCTATCGGCACTGATGATACCCGAGGCATTATGGAAGATGCGGTGGTCGTTATAGAAAGATATGAAAGACCTAGCAAAGAATTCCCTTGCGGTAGGCTTGTTACAGTTGCGGGTGATAAACTTTTGTACGTCGGCGATTTGCCATATAAGAACGGTGAAAAACAAACGTATACTTTTCCGTTTGTAAAACAGGTTGCACTTTCACAAGCAGGTTGTTTTTTTGGCATAAGCGTTATTGAAAGGCTTATACCCGTTCAACGTGCTTTTAATGCTGTAAAAAATCGCAAACACGAATTTTTAAACAGGCTTTCAATGGGCATTATGACCGTTGAAGATGGTTCGGTAGACGTTGACGATTTAAGTGAAGACGGACTGTCTCCCGGTAAAGTTTTGGTGTATAGGCAAGGCTCAAAAGCCCCCGAACTTATGTCGGATATGACTATGCCGTCCGACTTTAACGAAGAAGAAAGCAAACTCTTAAACGAATTCGTTATAGTAAGCGGTGTCAGTGACGTTACGTCAAGTCAATCAAATGCGTCGCTGTCGAGCGCAAGCGCTCTTGAACTTTTAATAGAACAAGATAATGCAAGGCTTGTTATGACGGCAGAGGAAATAAGGCGGTCTTATTTACAAATAGCAAAGCAGATTATAAGGCTTTACGCTCAGTTTTCGGCTGGGGTAAGGGCGATAAAGTATCAAGATGATTTCAATAAGACAAGGGTGTATTATGCAGACAAGCGTTCTGTTAGTTCTGACGACGTTTATATCGTAAACGAAAACGAACTTTTATACACTCCCCGTCAAAAGAAAGAAATGATTTTTGAACTATATGAGAGTGGACTTTTAACCGATAATGAAGGGAACCTTCGCCCTGCAATCAAAGAAAAAGTCTTAGCACTGCTTGGGTATAAAGAACTTGATTATCAAAAAGGACTTGCACGTTTACAGGAAGATAAGGCACAGCGTGAAAACGACCTTTTAAGAAAAGAAGATACGGTTATTGACGAAATAGACGACGACGCAATACACGTCGATGAGCACACAAGATACGTTTTAAGCGAATTTACAACGCTTAAAGATAAACAAAAGCAAAGGTTTTATGCACATATAAAAGCGCATAAAGACAGAATTCAACAAAAAAATATTAACGGAGAGAATTAAATGGAACAAATAAAAAATGAACAAACAGAGCTTGACACGCACACCGCAACGGCGGAACAAGTAAACGGCGAAGAAAAAAGCGAAGTCTCATTAGGCAAATTTAAAGACGTAGGTGCGCTTATGGAAGCGTACAACTCTTTACAGTCTGAATTTACCAAACGCTGTCAGCGCTTGAAAGAGTTGGAAGCAAAAATCGGTTCGGTCGATAAGGGATTGCCCCCGTCCGAAGACGAAAAAGCGAACGTGCGCCAAGAAGATACAACCTTAATTGACAAAGAAAACGTCTTGAAAGAATATCTTCTTGATATTATCGGCAAGAAGCCGAAAGCAATCGTGATGGACGGAACGGGTGCTAGTGCGAAGACACCAACGTATAAGCCAAAAACGATTGCAGATGCGGGCAAACTAGCCCAAGAAATATTAAACAATTAGTTATTTAAAAGGAGAAATTATGGCAATTAATTTAACCAACGCAGACAATGCGTTAAAATCAGTATATCTTGACGTAATCAGTCAACAACTAGACAACCACGTAAACCCATTTTTAGCGGCAATCGGTAAAAGTACCAACGACGTTTGGGGTAAGGAAGTTAGAAAACTTGCAATCTATGGTGTAAACGGTGGTGTAGGTGCAGGCACCGAAGACGGCGACCTTCCACAAGCAACGGGCAACAACTACGGTCAGTTCGTTACCACTCTTAAAAACCTCTACGGCGTGATTGAAATTTCAGACAAGGCAATAAGAGCATCTGAAAACAACACAGGTGCATTTGTAAACCTTTTAAACGCTGAAATGGAAGGACTTATTAAATCAAGCACCTTTAACTTTGGCAGAATGTTGTTCGGCGACGGTAGTGGTACGCTTGCAACCGTTGAAAACGTAATGAACGGTATGATTATTTTAGACAGTGTAAACAATCTTATCGAAGGAATGACAATAGACTTCCGTGATGGTGAAGGAAACGTTATTACGGGCGCAAGTGGTAGGCGCATTACGGCTGTTAGTAGAAACAACACTGCAATTAGAATCACGGGCGAAATTCTTACTTCTGATATTGTGCCCGAAGGTAGTATCGTAACCGTTCAAGGTTCATATAATAACGAAATTACCGGTCTTGGTGCAATTTTTAACACTTCTAATCCCACACTTTACGGTGTTAATAGGTCGCAAAATCAATGGATGTTACCATACAGAAAGACTGACGGTGGCGAAATTAGCGAACTTGAAATCCAAACCTGTCTTGACACGATTGAAGAAAATAGCGGTAGCGCAGTAAACTTCATCGTATGTTCTTGGGGTGTTCGCCGTGCGCTTCAACAGTTGTTTAGTGAAAATAGACGTGTAGTAGACACAGTTGAACTTGCTGGTGGATACAAGGCAATGAGTTATAATGGTATTCCTATCGTTGCAGATAGATTCTGTCCTAAGGGAACTATGTATATGTTAAATACTAACGACTTTACCTTGCATCAACTTTGTGATTGGCAGTGGCTTGCAGGCGACGACGGAAGAGTGTTAAAACAAATTCCGGGTAAGCCCGTATATTCGGCAACGCTTGTAAAATACGCTGATTTAATTTGTGCACGTCCTAATGGACAAGGTATGATTTCGGGAATTACCGAAGCGTAAGAACTTATAAACATAAGCAAATTGCCGAGTTCAATATGAGCTCGGCAATTTTGCTAATTAAATAAATTTTAAGGAGATATTATGAGTATCAAAGAAATTTTGAAAAACGCAGCTCTACTTTTGGGCAGAGATAACGTAATCGACTATTGCAACGGAGTAACCGTCAACGACGATACACTCCGTACAGTAAATAATATGACGGGACTTATCAATCTTGTGCTAAGTGAACTTGCGTGTACTTATATTCCTATGGTAAAAAGGGAAACTGTTAGCGCTTCTAACGGAAAGATTTATTATAAGGACTTGACTGAAAACGCATTGAAGATTTTGGGTGTTTATAATACAAGTGGTGGGGAAGTTCACTTCAAGCAAAATGCACAGTATTTGACGGTAAACGCAAATTCAGTAGTGGTTGAATACGAATATTCACCCTCAAACTACGGTTTTGATGATGAGATTGGCTATCAAGAAAAGGACGTGCCTGCAAGGGTGCTTGCATACGGTTTGTGTGCGGAATTTTCAATAAGTGAAGGAAGATTTGACCAAGCGGTAATGTGGCATAAAAGGTACGTTGACGCATTGAGTGAAATATGCGTGCCGAAAAATTCGCACGTTAAAGAAAGGCGGTGGGCATAATGCGTAAAAACTATTTGACGATGAAGTCGAATGCCCCTAAGGTTTTTTATGCCCAAGATTTTCGTAAACTTACTAAACGCTCTTATAACATTACGTCAACAGAAAAAGAACTGAACGCAACGTACGGCTTTTTGTTTAAGGGAAAAACGGTCGAAAATATTATTAAAATATTCGACTTAAACGGAAAACTTTATTTGCTTAAAAACGACGGAAGTTTATATCGCTATGATTTTGACACTTCGTCAAGTAATATTATCGCACAAGGCGTAAGTAAGGACGTTGTTTTAGTTGAAGCCTTAAAAGGCGGTGCGATTAAGACCCTTATTATTGATAACAGCGGTGCGTATTTTGAAGGGGAAACCCAAATTTTCGATATGCCGTTAGGGGATTTTGCAACCGTGTTTAATGGTAGGGTTGTTACCGCAAAAGGTAAGACGGTAAGTTTTGGCAATGCGTTTAATTTTACCGACTTTTCGCACTCGGATTTAAGCGGAACGGTAAGCGTGGAAAACGGGTGCGGAGACATAGTTGGGCTTGGCGTATTAGACAGAGTGTTGTACGTTTTTTGTGAAAGTGCGATATTTTCCTTAACGGCCGATGATGAAACGGTGTTTCAGTTTAAGAAAGTTCCTGTAATTGTAAACGGTATAATCAAAAACAGCGTACACGCACTATCAGGTGCAATCGTTTTTATGCAAAGAGACGGGGTGTATACCTTTAATAAAAACAACGTGGTGTCTGTCAACGGCTTTTTAAGTAAAAATCAGTTTGAAGTTGTCGGCAAGGCAAGTTCGTACGGCAATATTTATACCGTTGCCGTTACTATTAACGGTGGTGCACAAACGTATATTTATATGTACGATGCGTTAAGTGAAAGGGAAACGCTTATTGATAGAAACGTTATTATGATAGCAGACGGGCGATATTTATTGAATTCGACGTATCAAATTTACAAAATTCTTGAACGTGACCAAAGTATAATATACTGTCTTTGGGAA
>JAGASB010000128.1 GCA_017621955.1 Clostridia bacterium
AAACTCAACGAAGAAGAAAGTTTTTTAGAGTGTATGAAAGCGCAAGAAGTTTTGGGCAGAAAATTGGAAAAACTGTCAGTTTACGCTATGATGAAGCACGACGAAAATACTAAGGACGCTCTTTACGACTCGCTCACTTCAAAGATAACTGCACTCGGTGCAACGCTTGGCGCAAACACGGCGTTTATAATGCCTGAACTAACGTCGCTTGACCAAAGCGTACTAAATAGTTATATAGAAAATCCTAAATTTAGCGAATACGACTATTTTTTGAAAGGCGTATTAAAAGAAAAAGAACACGTTTTAAGTGAAAACGAAGAAAAACTTCTTGCTCAAAGTGCAGAAGCTTTTGGTTCTTTTAGAGAGATATTTACTAAGATTGATAACGCAGACCTTCCACTTGGCGAAGTTAAGCACGGCAAAGAGCGTATTCCGTTAAGCCACGGAACTTACGGTGTTATTATGCACGGTGAAGATAGGGCGCTTAGAAAAAAGACCTTTAACAAATATTATGGAGCGTACGTTTCACTCATAAATACTATTTCTTCAACCTATTACGGCAACGTTAAAAAGGACGTGTTTTACGCTAAGGCAAGAAAGTTTAACTCAGCGTTAGAGCGTGCATTGTTTGGCGAAGACGTTGATAAATGCGTTTATGAGAACCTAATTGAAAGTACTGAAAAAGCACTTCCGTCCTTGCACAAATATATGGCGGAAAAGAAAAAACTTTTAGGCTTAAAAAAGATGTATATGTATGACGTTTACGTTCCCGTCGTTGAAGGCGCAGAACTAAAACTTGAATACGAAGACGCTTACGATTTAGTTGTAAAAGGACTTCAACCACTTGGCAAAGAGTACACCGACCTTTTGTTAAAGGCAAAAAACGAACGTTGGCTTGACGTGTATGAGTCTGATGGAAAGAGAAGCGGTGCGTATAGCGTATGCGTTTACGATACTCACCCGTACGTTTTACTAAACTATCAAAAAACCACGCACGACGTGTTTACGATAGCGCACGAAATGGGGCATAGCATACACTCATATTTTTCAAACCGTACTCAGCCGTACTTTAAAGCCGATTATAGAATTTTCGTTGCAGAAGTAGCAAGCACGGTAAACGAAGTTTTGCTTATACGCTATATGTTAAACACCGAAAAGGATAAAAAATTAAAAAAATATTTGTTATCGTATTTACTTGAAATGATAAGGACGACGCTTTTCCGTCAAACGCAGTTTGCAGAGTTTGAAGCGTATTCTCATAAGATGGTAGAAAGTGGCGAACCGCTTACCAAAGAAAACCTTTCAGAAGAATATTTAAGGCTAAACAAAAAGTATTACGGAAAGGCAGTGGAAAGCCAAGGCAATATCAAATACGAATGGGCAAGAATACCGCATTTTTACAGAGCGTTTTACGTTTATAAATATGCAACGGGCATAATTTCAGCGCTTGCAATAGCGGATAGAATACTAAACGAAGGTCAAACTGCCGTGGACGATTACTTTAAGTTTTTATCGTCAGGCGGTAGCGATAACCCCGTTGAACTATTAAAAATTGCGGGCGTAGATTTAACTGATAAAGAGCCGTTCGTCAAGGCGTTTAAGGTGTTTGACCAAACGTTAAAAGAGTTTATAAGTTTATAACAAAAGGAGAAAATTATGGCAAAGACTACTGCAAAAAATAGAATAATTGGCGATATGCCACACAGTCTTGAAGCAGAACAAGCACTTTTAGGGTGCTTATTGTTAGATACAAGAATTCAACTTGAAATCGGTGCGCTACTAAAAGAAGAAGATTTCTTTGCGGAATCACACAAGCATATATTTCACGCAATGCTTGAAATAATAGGTGCAAATCAACCCGTAGATATGGTAACACTTTCCGATGTGCTTGAAAAGTCTGGAACGCTTACACAGGCGGGAGGTATTGAATATATAGCACAACTAACGAACGTAATACCGTCGTCAGCAAACTATCACCGCTATCTTGATATAGTTACGCGTGACAGCCTTTTGAGAAAACTTATTTTAGGTTCTGCTTCTATTATCAGTGAATGTACGTCAAGCATGGATAAAAACACAGCACTTGCATATGCGGAAAAATAGTTTACGATATTTCAAATCAAGCAGACACAAGTGAAATTGTGCAGATAGAAAAAGTTTTGCCTGATGTAATTTTTAAAATTGAAGAATTATGTAAAGATAAATCAAAGTTAAAAGGTATAAAATCGGGTTATGCTAACATCGATGCTATTATCAATAGTTTTCAAAAGGGAGCTATGATAGTATTGGCTGCTCGTCCATCAGTTGGTAAAACGTCGTTAGCAATGAATATTGTTGAGAATATAGCATTGAATGGTTATTCTTGCGCAGTTTTCTCTTTGGAAATGACAAAAGATGAGATAGTTGAAAGAATGCTTTGTTCTGTTAGCGGTGTTCCTATGGGTAATACCAAAAGAGGAAAAGTTGATAGTTTAGAATGGAGAAAATTACTTCGAGCAAAAGAACTTTTGGCAAAAGCGAAAATTTTTATAGATGACTCATCTATAATTCGTCCAAGAGAAATAATGTCAAAGTGTAGGCGTATTAAAAGAAAACATGGATTAGATTTTGTAATGATAGACTATATTGGTCTTATGACACCAGATAGAGTTAGAAGTAGCGATAGTAGACAAAATGAAATCAGTGAAATATCAAGAAGTTTGAAAATTTTGGCAAAAGAGTTGGAAGTTCCTGTATTAGCTCTTTCGCAACTAAATCGTGCGGTAGAAACAAGAAAAGGTAGACCGCAACTTTCTGATCTTCGTGAATCGGGTGCAATCGAACAAGACGCAGATATAGTTATGTTTATCCACCGTCCTGATAAAGGGGCAACTGAAACAGAAATAGCAGAAGGCAAAGTAAAAAAGAATGTTGCAGAGATAATTGTGGAAAAGAATAGAAGCGGAAAAACTGATACGGCAAGGCTATACTTTAAAGGCGAATGCACTAAGTTTATCAACCTTAACGAAGAAACGGGCGAACCCGATGATGAAGATGGTGAAAGACCGCAAAACAATCAAAACGTTTCAGCAAGTGGATATGAACCTTTACCGCCGTCAAATGAAGACTTCCCCGAACCACCACCCGAAGACTTTGATAGCGCAAACGTAGTTAAGTCGGTTGACGATGAACTTTTTTAATATGCAAACGGAAATTATAAAAATAACGGATGAAAGCGTTGAAAGGGCAAAAGAACTTTTGCTCAACGGACAAGTGGTGGCAATCCCAACTGAAACAGTTTACGGTTTAGGCGCAGTCGGTACTGACGCTAACGCAGTAAAGAAAATTTTTGAAGTAAAAGGTAGACCGTCAGACAATCCATTAATAGCGCACGTCCATAAAGATTACGATATAAATAAACTTGTAAAAATCGAATACGCATACGTTTTTGATTTGATGAAGTCATATATGCCAGGACCACTAACGCTTGTGTTTAACAGTAAGGGTGTGGTTTGTCGTGAAGCGGTGTGCGGTGGCGAAACGCTTGCGGTGAGAGTTCCGTCGCATAAAGGTTGTCAAAAACTTTTAAGGGCAGTTGATGCACCTATCGTTGCGCCTAGTGCAAACCTTTCAAAACATACAAGTCCTGTTACAGCAAAACACGTTTACGACGACTTAAACGGTAAAGTACCGCTTATTCTTGACGGTGGAAAATGCACGGGCGGAATTGAAAGCACGGTTCTTGACGTAACGGGCGAAGTTCCAAGGATACTAAGGGCGGGGCTTATCACCAAAGAAATGATTGAAAAGGTTTGTGGTAAGTGTGAGATTGCCGAGCATAAAGAGGGCGATAGAGTTAAGTCGCCTGGTGTAAAATATAAGCATTATCGCCCACACTGTGAAACGGCATTGTTTTACCCCGACCAAATAGATAAAGTCATAGAACTTTATGATAGTGAAAGTAAAGCGGGCAAAACCGTATATATAATGTGTAGCGACGCTCAGTCAAAGAAGTTTAGCGGTAAAAAAGTACTAAACTTAGGTAAAAGCGGTGAAGAAATCGCATCGAATTTATACGATAAACTTTTAGAGGGCGAAAAGAAAGCACATTTGATAATAGCCGTTGCAATGGAAAGTGAAGACGGCGTATATCTGGGAATAATGAACAGATTAAGGAAGTCTTGCGGATGAAAAATAAACGCATATTGTTCGTGTGTACGGGCAACACCTGCCGTAGTCCTATGGCAGAGATAATACTTAAAAACAAACTTAAATACGCAGGGATTACGGGTATAAGGGTTTCAAGTGCGGGGCTAAGTGCAACGGACGGCGCAAAGATGAGTAAAAACTCGTTTGAAGCGTTAAAACTTTTGGGTTATAAACCCTATGGGTTTAAGTCTAAGCAAATCACGGTCGAACTCATAAAAAAATCCGACCTAATTTTGTGTATGACTGCAAGTCATAAGTTGGCGCTATGCACGTTTAACAACGTGTACACGATAAAAGAAGCCGTGGGTGGCGAAGACATTTTAGACCCTTACGGCGGAAATATAAACGTATATATTAAAACGTCGCATCAGTTAGAAGATGCGTGCAATTTAATTATAGAAAAAATTTTAGAGAGTAAAGGAGAAAACTAATATGAAAGTTGCAATCGGTTGCGACCACGGTGGAATAAACTTAAAGCCCGTGCTTATCGATTATCTTAACAAAAAAGGCATTGAATTTGAAGACTTTGGTACTTATGACACAAAGTCAACCGACTATAACGAATACGCACTTAAAGTGTCGAACGCCGTTGCAAGCGGAAAGTTTGATAAGGGCATTTTAATTTGCGGAACGGGAATAGGAATGAGCATCGTTGCAAATAAAGTTAAAGGAATTCGTTGCGGACACTGTCACGACGTGTTTTCAGCAAAGATGACAAGACTTCATAACGATGCAAACGTGCTTGCCATGGGTGAAAGGGTTGTTGGACCTGGACTTATGGTAGAAATTGTAGACGCATTTTTATCTACCGATTTTAGTGGGGACGAACGTCACGAAAGGCGTGTTGAAAAAATCAAAGCATTAGAAAAAGAAAATTTCAAATAATATTTTAAGGGGTGTAAAAATGGTTAAACTAAAAAAGGCGATAATACCGGCGGCGGGTCTTGGAACAAGATTTTTGCCTATAACAAAGGCAGTTCCAAAGCCTATGCTATCGGTTCTTGATAAGCCGACTATTCAGTACATAACCGAAGAACTTTTATCGGTTGGTATTGAAGACGTTATTATCGTTGTAAGCCCTGGTTCGGACGTTATCGAAAAGCATTTTGGACCGGCAGAAGAACTTGAAAAAAGATTGCTTTCTGACGGCAAGCAAAAACTTTACGAAATTTCACGTCAAACGCAAAGATTTAACGTAACTTTTGCCGTACAAAGCGAACCAAACGGACTTGCCGGCGCAATATTATGTGCAGAGCCGTTCGTGAAAGACGAACCGTTTGCTCTTTTACTTGGCGATGAATTATTGCTTGCAAGCGACACACAAAAACCGTGTATGAAAAGGCTTGCTGAAATTTATGAAAGTACGGGCAAAAGCGTTATCGCAACTATGGAAGTTTTCGGTGATGACGTTAGTAAATACGGAAATATCGGCATAGCAAGCGAAGACGATGGAATTATGCAAGTAAACGCTATCGTGGAAAAGCCTAGCGTAAACGAAGCGCTTTCAAACAACGCCATAATCGGCAGATACGTTTTATCTGGCAAGGTTATGGATATGCTTAAAACACTTAAACCAAGAAACAATGAAATTTATCTTACCGATGCGCTTGACGTTTTAGCCGAAAACGGCGAACTTTTAGCAAGCAACTTTGAGGGCGATAGATACGACGTGGGCGATAAGTTCGGCTATATCCGCGCAAATGTTGAAGTTGCATTAAAAAGCGGTGAAATAGGCGAACAAACAAGAGAATATATTAAGGAATTAGCGGCAAAACTTTAATTAATTATGTACGATAAAGTTTGTAAAAACTGTGGCACTTTGCTATCCGAATTTTACAATACGGGTATGCTTGGGTGCGAATACTGTTATAAGGCGTTTGAAAAAGAAGTTCTTATTGCTTTGAAAAAAATTCAAGGCAGAACTTTTCACACGGGCAAAACCCAAAAACTTTCGGGGCTTGACAGAGAACTTATAAACGAATATAACCGTTTAATCAAGGAAAAGGAACTTGCGACGCTTGACGGCAGATTTTCTGATATAAGGGAACTTGCCGAACAAATTTTAGAACTTTCCGAAGAACTTAAAGCAAGGGGGCTACTATAATGCAAGCGATAAACACTGACCTTTATCAAGGCAATATAATAATGTCACGCATACGCCTTGCAAGAAATTTAAGCGGATATCCTTTTAGAGTAAGCGATGCGTCAGTCGGCAAAGAAATAGTAAAAAAAGTCAACCGTGCGCTAGTTCGTTCAGACACTTTTAATTTGTATTTTATGTCAAATTTAAGTGAAATCAAACTTGAAGCGATGAAAGAGCGCCACTTAATAAGCAGTAACCTTATAGAAAACGTAAGTTGTGGTGCGGCGCTTATAAATCAAGACGAAACCGTTTCTATTATGGTCAACGAAGAAGACCACGTTAGAGAACAGTGTTTTATGAAAGGCTTGCGCTTAGCAGAAGCCTATCAAAAACTTGATAAAATCGATGACGACCTTTCAAAAAATTTAGATATAGCGTTTGACAAAAACTTAGGATATTTAACGGCTTGCCCGACCAACTTAGGCACGGGAATGCGTGCGTCGGTAATGATGTTTTTGCCTGCGCTTTCAACAAGCGGAAAGATATCCGCACTCATAAAAGAAACGCAAAAGTTAGGGCTTACGGTAAGGGGGCTTTACGGTGAAGGAAGCGATGCCGAAGGGTACATTTACCAAATAAGCAACGAAGTAACGCTTGGCGTTTCGGAACAAGAAATCATAAAAGAAGTAGAGCAGACCGTGCTTGAAATTTGCCAAGCCGAACGTGACGCAACCGAAAGGCTTTACGTTAAGAATGAACTTGCCACTATGGATAGGGCAAGAAAATCTTACGGCGTGCTAACCAACGCTTTAATGCTTGGTTACGGTGAATTTTTAACGCATATTGCAAACGTTAAACTCGGCGCAATGCTCGGTTTAATCAGCATATCCGATTTATCGGCTATCGACGACCTTATTATAAGAGTTCGCCCAGCCAACGTTTGCGAACAGTATGGTAAAAAACTTTCAGCACTAAACCGTGATTTGTTCCGTGCTGAAATAGTAGCAAATAAACTATCAAAAATAAAGGAGTAAAAAATGTATTACGACGCATTTTCACGCAACGTGAACGAAGTTATAGAAATCTCAACTGCGCTTAGTCGTCGTTTTGGGTGCAGTTATATAGGAAGCGAACATATTTTATACGGTCTTATAAACGTTTCTGACGGTAGGGCGGCGGCAATATTAAAAGAAGCAGGTGTTGACAGTGAAAGGTATCTTTATTATTTTCAACGCACCATTGATAAAAGTTTAATTATCCCAGGCAATATGTTTACAGCACGCACCAAGCGTTTATTTGAAACTGCGGTTGAAATTTCGTTGAAGGCACACGCAGGGTTTGTTGGCACCGAACATCTTTTGCTTGCCGTATTGTTAGATTCGGACAGCGTTGCTGTGGCAATACTTCGTGCGCTCAAAGTAAACGTCGACAAAATGGCTGACGAAATTTACTTTTCACTTATGGGTGTTCCCGACGACTACGTTGACGTAGAAGATGAAGACGATAATCAGTTTGTCGGTGCAATTAAGAACGCCAACGCAAACGTGCGTGGTCAAAAATACGCAAAGGATAAACCGTCGCAGGACGAAGACTTGGGCGAACTTTCAAAGTTTGGCATAAACTTAAATAAACAAGCAAGGGACGGTAAACTTGACCCCGTTATCGGTAGGAAAGTAGAAATTGATAGGGTTATACAAATCCTTTCAAGGCGAACCAAAAACAACCCCGTTTTAATAGGTGAACCGGGCGTAGGTAAAAGTGCGGTGGTTGAAGGGCTTGCTCAGGCAATAGTCAAGGGCAACGTTCCCGAACTTTTGGCAGATAAAATAGTATTTTCATTAGATATTGCGGGTATGCTTGCAGGCGCAAGATATCGTGGCGACTTTGAAGAAAGACTTAAAAAAGCCATAGATACAGTAAAGCAAAACGGCAATATAATATTGTTTATAGATGAAATTCACAACATAGTCGGTGCAGGAAGCACAGGTGAAGGTAATATGGACGCAGCGAACATATTAAAGCCTATGCTATCACGCGGTGAACTTCAAACGATAGGTGCAACAACTATTGATGAATATAGAAAATATATAGAAAAGGATGCAGCGTTAGAACGCCGTTTCCAACCTA
>JAGASB010000129.1 GCA_017621955.1 Clostridia bacterium
GGAACTACCCAGTCAAGAGTAATGTTGGTAAACGGTGACTGCGTACCCCATCTTGAAGGAGTATTTACGCCGTAAATAAACGACTGGATACATTGTTTAACTTCTTTATAGGTAAGGTTATCAACCTTAACGAACGGAGCAAGATAAGTATCGAAAGACGAGAACGCCTGCGCGCCCGCCCATTCGTTTTGCATAATGCCCAAGAAGTTTACCATTTGGTTACAAAGTGTAGAAAAGTGACCTGCGGGAGAAGAAGTAATCTTTCCGGGAACACCGCCTAAACCTTCTTTGATAAGTTGACGGAGCGACCAACCTGCGCAGTAACCGGTAAGCATAGAAAGGTCGTGAATGTGAATATCAGCGTTTCTGTGCGCTTCGCCGATTTCATCATCATAAACTTCAGATAACCAATAGTTTGCAGTTACAGCACCGCTGTTTGAAAGGATAAGACCACCAACCGAGTAGGTAACGGTAGAATTTTCCTTAACACGCCAGTCAGCAACTTTCAAATAATCGTCAACAACCTTTTTATAGTCAACGATAGTTGATTTAATGTTACGAACTTTTTCCCTCTGTTTACGGTAAAGTATATAACTTTTAGCAATTTCAACGTAGCCTGCTTGAATAAGCACAACTTCGGCGCTATCTTGAATGTCTTCTACGTTGATAACGTTGTCTTTAATCTTCTTTGAAAAATCTGCAGCAACACGCAAAGCAAGCATATTAAGTATATCCGCAGTATAATCAATTTGTTTAGCGTTAAACGCTTTGGAAAGTGCCGTAGTAATCTTCGACATATCGAATTCAACTAACTTTCCGTCCCTCTTCTTTACTTGAAACATTGCTAATTCCTCCGTATAATTATTCTTAAATGGTGAGCGTATCTAATATATCACATATCTTTCCCCATTGTCAACGCTTTCACACCATATTTTGTTAAAATTTTTATTTAAAACACAAGATATTGTGGTTAAAAGAAAAAACAAAACCCCGAAAAAATTTTCAGGATTTTGCTTTTTGTTAGTATTTAACTAATGATTTAACCTAAATAAAACGTTATTGTAAGAACAACTTCTTAAACAATAATACCCAAATAAGGTCTAACCAACCGAATACGATACCACTAGGAATGGTAACTAAAATACAAATCACTAAACGGATAAGTCCGCCCTTTTTAAGCCAAGTTGACCATCTTACTACGATTTCAGTAACCCAGTTAACAACCGGAATTAAAAGTAAAAGGATTTGCACCAAACGGCTTTGCTTATTAAACCAAGTCATAAAGACACCTCCAAATAGTTTATATATTTATAATATCATAAATTACAAAAAATGTATATAGATTTTAAAAAAATTTTTATGTCTTTTTTTAAATTATTTTTTTGTTTTTTATAAAATTTAACTTGCTTTTATTTTTAAAATATAATAAAATAGAAAAAGACTGTGACGGAGAGGTGTCAGAGTGGTCTAATGTGCACGCTTGGAAAGCGTGTATACGGAAACGTATCGGAGGTTCGAATCCTCTCCTCTCCGCCAAAATTAGGGCGTTTGCCCACTTTATAGGGTGTTTTAGACAGTAAACCTGACTAAAACACCTTTGTTTTTATACCCTTTTGACCACTTTCGCACTTTTTTAAAAGCCCGTTTTCCGACTTTTAGGGGAAAATTTGGGGAAAAATTTATGCGTTTAATACTCATAAACAACTTTCTTTGCTTCCTTTTGTTGATGCTCCATTGAAAAATGAGTATAAACGCTACTCGTTATGTTTCCAAGCGTATGTCCGTTCCAAACTGCAACTAATTCATTATCAACTCCGCATTCTCTTGCCCTTGTGGTAAATGTGTGACGCAAATCTTTCATTGTGTTGTTTGGGCAAAACCTTTTAAATTCTTTTCTCAGTTGCTCAAGCGTTGCCTTCTCAGGTATTGGCAATTCAAGTATTTGCTTGTATTTGGGGAAAATCGGTATTGTTCTAAATTTATCCTTTTGATAATGTTTTAATTTGCCGTTTGCAATAGTGATAGTATTATGATCGACATCTTCCTTAATCGAACTAACTTCGCCTGGTCTGACGCCAGAATAAAGCATTTTAAGGTAATAACTCTCATACTTATTTCCTTTAATCGCTTTAACAAACTGTTTTTCTTTCTGTGGCGAAAAGGCTTGTCCATTCTTTCTATAATGTTTAGGAATATACACAGCCTTTACAGGGTTTTGCTTAATTATTCCGTTATTTACGGCATAGTCAAGCACGTTATTTAGTAAAGTTTTCAAGGTTTCACAAAGTCTTGGCTTTTCATCGTGTACTTCAGACAAATAGGACTGCAACATTATAGGTGTTATATCTTTAATCGGCACGTCCTTAAAATTGCATAGTACGTGTTTCTTAAAAGCGTTCATAAGATTTTTATATGTATCGGGTTTAACCATTCGCTTTTTTACGTTTTCCATATACGAATATGCAAACGGTCCAAAAACAGTAAACTCCTTTTCAACGTCTTCGTTCACATCTCTTACTACTACAAATTTTTGTTTTCTTTTTATTTCGTGCTCAAAAACCGTCAACCATGAAAACGCTTTTTGTTTTGCTTTCTCGAAGTCTTTACTTGAAAAACTCATATTGTATCCGTATTTGCGAAACCTTATTTCATAATACTTCCCGTCTTTTATTCTTATTTGAAAATCTTTTAATCTCGGCATCTGTTTTATCTCCTTTTTAGTAAATTCAACTTTGTCCTTGATTTTAGATTTTCGCTCTCCCTCTCCGCTTGTTGGCGGATTTATTTTTAACTGCTCTATTAAACTAGTTAAATTTTTTATTTGTTCCAACAATAAATCTTCTTTACTTAATTCCTTATATTTCAAATCTCCTTATTTTTTATCGTGTGGACGAATTCTCGTTTTAACGTGTTTTTACACAACCACCCTGCCCCTATTTTTATTTCCGTAAGTGGAGGGGCTCGGCTCGTCTTATTCTTCTGGCACGTCGGCACCATCTTACGGAGTTAATCTACGTACACTATTTCATTTAATATTTCTTCTTCTATTATTCTTTGCTTTTCATTTTCAACTTGCAAGTCGTGTACGTACTCGCCAGTCTTACTGAACTTTGAGCTATTTGATAATTTCTCATAAATCTTCATATATAGCCTATCCGCTTGCTTGTCCACGTTATGTAAATATTCTGGCAGACTTCCTGCTAACGCCCAATACTTTCCTACGTTATGTTCTTTTAAGTATTCTAATGCTAAATTCCCGTACTTACCATAAACGTGTTTAACTGGTTTAACAATCTTTTGATATTCTATTATTTCCTCAACTGTTAACCCTTCATTTGCATTGACTTTTTTCATCAACTCTTTTTTGTTCATAGTTAACCTCCCTTTTTGTGTTAACACGAACAATACAAAATTAGCATTAAAAAGTCAAGCGTTTTCATAAAATTTTCAACCAATTTTATGCGACAAAAAAAGTGGGTCTCCCACTTCTTTTATTTTCTCAAAAGTGCCATTTGTTGCACTTTTCTTATCCTGCCTACCAAAAAGCAAAATTCGCAACAAAATTTACTATACTCCTAGCCTGTTTCGTTTTTATTTATCTTCCTTAAACTCATGCATTAATGTTTGATATCCTATCCTTATCAAGTCCACTTTACCTATTCTTTTACTCTTTAAGAAAGACGTTATCTCTTCATACTCTTTTACGGGAAGGCGCGTGTTAAATTGCCTTGTTGCCATATCACGCTCTTCCTTATGCACTATTTCATACTTTAGTCTTGCCCTTTGTTTTGCTGTCATCTGCTTTTCCATTTCGCCATCTCCTAATTTCTTAGTTCCTATATTATATCGTGATATCACGGCATTGTCAAGTGTTTTAAGAAAAAAATTTTAAATTTTTTAAAA
>JAGASB010000130.1 GCA_017621955.1 Clostridia bacterium
AGATTATTGCAAACGACCATGCGCAAAGAATAGTTAAAGTTTTAACAGCATTAGGAATAGGAGCTTAACAAATGACCAAAGAACAGGCGCTATTAAAAGCTGAAATTTTAATCAAAGAACGAAAAATAGACTTTATTGTAAGGGATATTGTGTTTCCTGGGTTCGGTACCATGTACAAAAAGAAAAAACTTGCAACGTTAATTCAAGACGTTGCCGAACTGAAAGACAAGTTTTACCAAAGCATACACGAAGCGCAAGTTAAAAATGAAACAACCGGGGACAATTCCCCCGTTTAATAAGTAGTAGGGGTTAAACAATGGATAAACATGGAGGTCTAGCCTGCCGACTTTGTGGCGGGAAATTAAATTTATTAGTTACTAATGACGGTGCAGATTTTCTATCTGAACTGGGAAAGGGCAGCAACTTCAACTGTGCAGTTGAGTTGTTTTGCGATGATTGCGGTATGGTTTACCCTATCGCACGTTGCAAGAGAATCAACGACGTTTGCGACGTTGCCCAGCCAAATATAAAAGAAAAAAAGAACGTTAAAAAAGGGGTTAAACAATGAGAGAACGTGCAAAAAGAGCGCTTGAAGTGCTAAAAGCAAAAAATCAAGAACTTTCGGACCAGTTCAACTCTTACGTTGCATTACTTAAAGAAGAACTTGAAATCCCGGAAGAAATAGCGGTTACGCTTGTAACGACAGAGCTTATCACCTGCAACGAAAAGAAGCTGATTCTTTATGACCTATTCAGCAAGAAGACGTTAGAAGAAGTTAAATTGTAAAAAACGCCTTAGGGCGAAAAAAATAAAAGCGAGGTTTTAAAAATGAAAAAAGAAAAAACAACGTCGCCGATGGGCGACAATCAAACGCAAGCGCCAAAGAGCGCTGAACCAACTGCGCAGGAATTAGCAAGTATCTTAAAAAAGTGTTTTAACACAAAATTTATTGAAGACTGCGCCGGGTGCAGATACAACGGGCCCGAAACTGAAAACTGCCTAGAAGCATTAGCAAAAGACACGGCAACTCTTATCGAAAAGCAAGAAAAACAAATAGACGTTCTTGCAAAATATTTGTACATTCACAAATTTGCTATTGAAGAAATGACAAAAGAGTTAGAGTGCAACTGCTGTTCGTTAAGGAATAACTGTTTTGAAAGAGAACGTTTTTCAGAAAAACATTATGCAGGATGCTCTGCAATGTGGCAGGTGTCGGCTATACACTTTTTAGAGGATGTTGGCATGTTTAACATAATGACCGCAGAAGAGAACAGAGCGAACCTAGATTTAATTGAGAAGATTTTTATTGAACGGGGGTACTTCGATGACAACAACTAATGCTGAATGCAAAACTGACGTTAAGTACCGCATTACATATAAAGACACCAAAACAGGTAACGTTACAAATTTATACGTTTACACCGAGCACGATGCACTGCACTACACTAAATGGGCAAAAGATTCCGGATATGAAATTTTATCACGAGTAAAAATTACGGAAACGCAAGAAATTAAGCGCTCTGAAATAATAATGCCATTTTAGTCTAAATAGGTTTCAACGGGTTTTGGCAACGGTTGCGACATTGCCCATTTTCCCGTGAAATAACTTCGTTCACCTATGCGGTTCCCCTCTATTAATCATTGGCCGCATAGGACTAGACACTTTCTGTTGCATTCATAAAGAATGCCTCCTTAATAATTTTTTCTTTGCAGGCGGAAACGCCTGCATACGTCCCCCAACGTCAGGCGTTTTGGCAGGTCAGTTCTGCCGGGGGAAAACAACAAACGAGGTTTTAAAAATGAAAAGAATTATCGAACCACAGGAAAACGTTGAGTACGTTTTCCGCTTTCCGCCTAAGAAAGTATACACTTACCGCTGGTACGGTGATATGCACAAAGGCAGAGTTTTACTTTACAACGTTACAAGAAAATACTATACAGCGTTTACACCGCAATACTTCACGTTTTTACAAAGCAATCATTTAGTATCAAAAACGGTAGTGCAGCCGAACGACAAGCCGATTATAGAAAAGCCAGCGCCGACGGTAGCACCCTCACCCACGCCAAAGAAAACACTAAAAGAGATAGAGGAAGAAAGAGAAAGAAGCCTTAATGAAGTAAAACCATTAGATGCAGACACTATTAAATTTTTGCAAGAAAAAATACAACAACAAGAAATTATCCCAGAAAAACATAAAAACTTTATAAAGCGTATGTATCAAAACGAGCCAGAAGCGTGGCCCGAAAACATTATAAAAAAATCTAAGGACTTTATAGTCAATGGATGTTCCGATAGTCAATTTGGGTCAATCATCGGTGGGCTTATACGTCAAGACAAGCTCTATCAAAAACACAAAGCATGGTTTGACGATAACAAATAAACGAACTCAGCAACCTTTCCCGGTTGCCGGGAAAGGAGGTAAACGTGAAAAAGGTTCTTATAGGTATTTTGGTTATCTTAGTTGCAGTTCTTTCGGCGCTTGGCATCGCAATCGGTGTAAAGTCTTGCTCAGACAAAACAACGGAAAACAAAAACAACATTACGGCGGAAGTATCTTTGCTTGATGAAAAATACGCAATCGGCGATATCGTTATGTTCCGTTACGTTGTAACGTCTGACGTAGAACTTACAAAAATGACCTACGTCCTAAACAACGGTACAGAAGTTGTAATGACCGTTAAAACTGGTGAAGCTTCTGAACTTGAAGACAAGGTCGGCTCAGGTAAATATTATATCGATACCGGTGTAGAAATGATTAACACCGAAGATATGACGGCTGGCAACTACGTTATCAAGGCATACGCGTTCGATGCAGAAGAAACACGCTACGATTTTGACGTTGCGCACGTTTTCGAGCTTTTGAACGTACAGGCTTAATGCCCAACTAACCTGACAGGTTTACCTGTCGGGTTTTTGTGATTTATCGCGCAATGCGTTTATTATAAAGGAGTTATATGACTAAAACAACAAAAAACAAAGCACTGCTTCTACTTATAAGTGCTTGTGTAATATTTCTTCTTATGGCGTTTAGTTCTTTTAGCCTGGTCGCAAGAGCCGACCAGGCGGAGAACGACGCACTAGATTCGGCAATACAAAGTGCAGATATAGAAATTCTTGACGGAGCGCAAGTGTCAGTGATATCCCCTTACGTTATAGCGTGGCAAATAAGCATACCAGTTGCAGACCGTGAAGCCATTGCCGAAGCACTGACACAAGCCCACAAAACAAAAGCAGATGATTATTTTTCTCTTCAAGTGTCAGCAAAATCCATACAATATCGTTTACTTCTATTCGATGAAAGCAAAATCCCGGCAATATCTGCCGGGCTTAATGGCGTTAAATTGACGCACGATAACTACGGCGCAGACTTTTCTAATTCGCTATTTAATAACAGTAAAGAATTGTTTTCGATAATGACAAGCGGAAAAGTACCACTAAGACAACCAGGCATTGTCGTTGGTGATGAAACATTCTATCCTGAATACGACATAGAAATTACTGACGAGTTTAAAGTTAATGGTAGCGATGAAGTTTACAGAGTTTCAATATACACGGGAGCGGACAATACGCAAACAAACTACGTCCCTATACTTGTTGTATACGGTGGGTACTTTACGTCTGGTGCCGCTTGGATAGGTTCATACGCTCACGTCGTAAACCGTTTGATTTACAATCCAAACGCAGTGAGGTCATTAAATTACGTTTCAACGAGGACCTTAGAAGATGAGGACTTTATGGCAGAAGCAGATGATGAAAGTATAGAGATTCTAAATAAAAACGTTACGGCAACACAAGTGCCCGACAATCTAGAAGCAAGCGAAACAATAACGGACCTAGAAAAAACATACCCGTTAGACTTTGCCATAAACAGTGGTGCAGAATACGATGTGGAAAAGTGCGGAATTTCTTGGACTGCAAGTTTTAACCTTGCTAGCTTTAATCAATGGAAAAAGCAAGCGAATAAAATAGCGCTGTGGTGGATTGTGTTAGAGTTTGATAATCTTTCTAACACTGGTAACAAAGCCTTAGACTTTGAAAACAATCAAAAGGCAGCCGTAAGAACGTATGCTGAATATGGATATGCAGAGAACGGGGACAAATACGTTTCAACGCTAACGTTTTCCCCTGCACCAGGGAAAGAAAACGTTTACTATATTGCGATACCGTTTATTAAGATTACGGGCATAAAAGCAAGCGCCACCGCAAGCACAGCGGTCGGTTTTTCCGACACGGTGAGTGGGTCGTATGTGTTTTGCAATCCCAACGACAATGCCAGGAGCGTAAACAGTCTTGTTGGCGATACTGGCGAATACACTTATACGTTTACTTATGCAGAAGCGCTTGACGGGAAACCGTTTGCAATAGAAAAAACAAAAACCATAACCAGGACAGAGCGCATTGACTTCAACAATATGGATATGGGCGACTTTGCATCTATTATTGACGTAGACTTAGACAGCAACGGTAATATTATTTGCTTACTAAGCAAGGTTAATTATTGGCTCATTGACCAAACGACAATAAACACCTACAACGTATATGCAATGTATTCGATTATTCCGCTAACGTTCACAAACGACAAGCAAGAAGTTGAGGTGCAGTATTTAGGACTTATTCCGTTTAGCAACATCGATAACAGAAGCGAATACGCTACGCTTTTAACATCATTAAAAGATAAAGACGGCAAGCCATATTTTGCCACAGAATACGACGTTGAAAAAACAAAACTTTACGGATATTTTTATACATATTCATACGAGAGCGAAAAAGCAGACCCAAACTGGGTAATTAGTCAAGATAGTTACAACGGATATATATCTTACTTTACGCATTTAGAAAACGTGCAATATAAAATGGGATATATGGAAATTGGCGGATACGGTGCGCTTGGTGGCGCTATGATTGGCGCTGTTGTAGGTACTCTTATAGCGCCAGGGCTTGGCACCATCGTTGGTGCTGTTGTCGGTGGTGTTGCCGGGCTTGGGCTTGCTGGCGGTACGGCTGCACTATTCGGCGCTGAGCAAGACAGCAAAAACATTTACTATAATATCGAATACGGCTTTTTAGACTGCACAACAATGACACCAGGCGGATTTTACGACACGGAAAAAGAACCCGAACTGCAAATATATGAAAAGATTGCGCTTATTGTCGTTGCCGTATTCGAGCTTATGATTTTAGCGTGGTTTTTGGGCAAGTTTAAGAGTTTAGGCCCGATTGGATGCTTTATCCTTGCCGCAATACTTATTGGCTTGTTTATTTGGGGTGATATTTGGTTATATCAATTTTTTTTAACAGGAGTATAAAATTATGAAAACATTAAAACAAAACAAATTATTTAATATCTTTTTTAGTATATTTATGGCGCTATGCGCCGTGCTGGGCATTTTATCAACGGTGCCCCGCCCTGCATCAGCCGACGAAGCGGGCTTCGACTGGTCAAAGTATGACGACCCCGCAAACTATACCGAAACCACACTGAAAAAAGGCGACAATTTAACGTTAAGTAACAAGGTTATAAAAATTACACCTAATAGTACAAATAAAACATATGCAAGAGCACAGTTTACATTTTCGGAAGATGTTGCACTTATTATAGGAACGGAGCACAATAAAATTTTTTATGAGGATATGGAATATCCTGCGCATTTTCCGTTTTTATCGATGAACCCAGAGTTTTACGACAGAGGGCTTACCTCGGTGGGTCAAGCATCAGACGTTTGTTGGTTGCCTGTTAGAGCGGGCGAAGGCGAGGAAGTTGGAATATATTATAAATTAACAGAAGAAGCTACCTATATTTATATAGAAGATGGTGCGTATTTTTATGAAAACAATGCAAGCAGTATCGGTACGCTTTCTGGACCAGTTATAACAGACTCAACTGCGTGGGTAAAAAGGATAATCCCATCTACTATGTGTGAATTTGAAGGCACTATACTTTCCGAGTCAGAAATAAACGCCGAAGCAGGCGATATATATAATTGCGATGTATCAATCCTTGAACTTAACAAACAAAACAATCCGGGCACCGGCAGTGGCGGTTCTTCAATAAACGGTAACGACACCAAGCCCGAAAGCGCAGAAAAAATGGACGTTACAGAAATAGTCTTTTTGGTGGCTCTTGCGTTCGGTGAACTTATACTTTTAACGTTATGCGCAATGAAACTTCCACGCAGTGGCAAATGGTTTACCCTATTAGTATTATTATTAATATTTGTAGGCTTTGACTTGATTCTATATATGAACTTTATAGGAATGATATAATTTGAGCGACCTAAAAACCTTTTTAAGCAAGCCAAAAACGGCGCAGGCGACAACGTCTGCGCCACAACCACAAGCGGAATCAATTAAATTTGAACCGTTAAAAGAGAACGAAAAAGCGAATTTTAAGCGCCATTATTTAACGCACGGCAAAACCAACAAGCGGTGCATCAGGCGTGAACGTCAGTTGCCGTCAACATTTATTTTGCCCGAACAGTTGCGCAGGAGCTTAACGTACAGCGAAAAATTCAACGAAAAACAACGACGTTACAAAAACGACGTTGTCGATATGGAGACGTTAAAAAAGCCGTCCCCTGACGTTATCACAAGCAAAAACCCGCAAGGCTGGTCAAGATATATACTATGGACGGAAATTATCGCTTGTAAAAACGGCTTTTTATACTACACGATTCCGCTTATAATAAGCCTTTGTATTTTCATAATTCAAATGGCGTTGCATGACTTCTGGGTTAATGCAGTCTTTTCGGACATTGTGCTTGCTGATTTTCTTACGTTACGTTACATATTTAAGAACATGCCAAAGCCAGTAAATAAAGCGATTCTATTGTTTTTATTGGTTGGCGCTAACGTCGGCGCATACGCATTGGCGTTGCAGTTCCCCGAATGGTTGGCGGGTTTAGACGTTTGGTTTGCTCTTCGAATGTTACTTATAATCTACGCCGTTTATCACTTCGGCAAATTCTACGTTGATTTTGCGATAATGTATGCACATGACCAAAAAATTGACGTTGGGAACACGGTGCAGATAAAAGCCGGTAAACCACGTTGCGGAAAAACTTCGTCCGCAGTTCACGACGGGATTATCCTGGCTAAAATGAAATGGAACGAACTTAAATTTGACTATTGGAACATGGTAAGCCGTGAAGATGAAATCATAAAGCGTGGCGACCCACACGAACTGATGCAACTGCACGAATTAAAAATTTCATTCAGTTTTTATACAATGTGCCCTTGTATTCCTTGCCTGTGGTCGAATATAGGCGTATTCGACAAGCAAGGGCGGGCCGCTCATAAAGTTACAATCGAACATATAAAAGGGCTTGAACGTTTACCCCTTTATTCTGTCGTTATACTAGACGAGATAGGCGCAATGCTTAAAGCTGATGACGGCTTAAATCGAAAAGATACCGAAAAACCGCTTGACGTAAGCGATATGTTCCGTCTTGGCGGGCACTTCTTAAAGTGGGTTGTAATTGGATGTGAACAGGATTTTAATCATATATTCATTGACTGTCGCCGTGTAGTCGGTTTTAACCAAGTTATCCAGGGACAAGAATGGATATGCAAACCAACGCTTGCGTTGAGCCTCTACAACTTCTTGAAGTTTCTAAAACTAGATGAATTAGATAAAAAGGTTAAGAAAAACAAAAAGTACTCATATTTTATGAACTCATTCAGAAAATTTGTTTACTCAATCGGATTTAGGCGTGTAAAGTACGGATACGCAACCAACACACAAACGGATGCAGGGCTTACTGCATCTAATTCAGATACCGAACTAGTACGTTTAGACGGAACTAAATATCGATTATATCCGTCAAATTTAGCAGGCGATTACGATGACAGAGCATATAAACAAAAATACCCGTCGTATTTTGATAAATATATTCGTGGAGAGCTTCACAAACATAAGCACATTGAAGCATCAGACAAGAATACGAGCGCATTTGTAAATACAACTGTTTTGTTAGAAGAAAAGCGCAAAGCGCAAGAAGAAGCAATAAATAAAATCGTTTAGGGCTGGGAAATTTTCAAATTTAGGGTAATACGGATTTACAAAGGACAAGCTTTGTGCTATACTAACCATATAAGGTGGTTAATCAAGCTTGTCGGAAAGTTCAAGTAGTAATAGGACGATTTGAAGTAATGTAAGGAATAGTTCAAAAACGTTCATTGATTAACCTCCTTTTTCTATTTTAAATCAGTGCAAAGATTGGCATTTGTCAATGCGTACGGCGGATAAAAGTATTAAAAAAAGAGATATAAAAAATTGGCGTTAAGAAATAAACTGCCAAAACCGGGAAAAGCGTGTGCCGTTTCGGAAAGATAGCAGGCTATCTTCCGAACGGCTCCGCTTCCC
>JAGASB010000131.1 GCA_017621955.1 Clostridia bacterium
AAACAAGAATGCGTTGCAGATTATTTTATGAATAAGGACGGTACTTACACTGTTTACCTTAAAATCATTGAACCTGCTCAACCTGTTTTTGAACTTAAACTTGTCGTACCCAACCGTCAAATCGCAAAGGATATTTACAAAAAATGGGGCGAAAAGGCTGCCGACGTTTTTAGAAACGTTTATGAAAATTTAGTAGATTAGTTTTAGGAGATAATATTTATGCAAACTTACATGACCAGAGGGACTTGCAGTAGACAGATTCTATTCGACGTTACCCCCGACGAAAAAGTTACAAACGTTAAGTTTATAGGCGGTTGTAGCGGTAACCTTCAAGCAATAGCAAGGCTTGTTGACGGAATGAATATTGACCAAGTCATTTCAACGCTTAAAGGCATCAAGTGCAGAAGCAACACTTCGTGTGGCGACCAACTTGCCACGGCACTTGAAAACTACAAGGAAAGGAAAAACAACCCCGAACTTGACACGAAAAAATCAAAACGTATTTAAAAAACGGCGCTAAGCCGTTTTTTATTAGGAAAAATTAAATGAAAAAAATATTGTTGACGGGCGCAAACGGCGGTCTTGGCAAAGCCGTTACTAAATACTTTATACAAAACGGCTTTTTTGTTTATAGAACAGACGTCAGTTTTGGCGAAGAACTGCCAAACAGTAAACAAATTTTATCAGACAACACAAACTCCGAAAGCATTAAAAAATTAAGAGAAATTATTAAAAATGAAACCGACTCACTTGACGCTATCGTTCACGTTGCAGGATACTTTAATATGGACTCTTTTATTGAAATTGAAGAGCGTGATTTAAGGAAAATTTTTGATATTAACTTTTTCGGCGCATATTTAATCAACAAAGAATTTTTCGATTTGGTTAAAAATGATGGAAGAATTGTTATTGTTACAAGCGAAGTTGCAACCCTTTACCCCCTACCGTTTGAATCAATTTACGGCCTGACAAAGTCTACGCTTGATAATTATGCAAGCGCACTCAGAATGGAACTAATGCTACATAACGTACCCGTAACAGTGGTCCGCCCAGGTGCTATTAAAACTGAATTTTTAGGGGCATCAACAACCGCACTTGATAGGCTTTGCGAAAAAACCAAACTTTACAATTACAACGCAAAAAGATTTAAACACATCGTCGAAAAAACAGAAAGCAAGGCTGTTGAACCCATAAAAGTTGCTAAACTAATTTTTAAGGCAACAACTGTTAAAAAGCCAAAATTTACTTATAAAATAAATCACAATAAAGGCTTAAAACTCTTAAACGCACTACCTAAAAAAATGCAAGCGTTTATAATAAAGAAAATATTGAAGCAAAAGTAATTATATATAGCACAATTAAATTGTATACAATTTATCAAAATTAGTATAAAATAAGCAGTCAAAACTATCAAATTTATCATATTTTCGAGTTTTTTACTACTTTTTAATATTTATTTGCAAAAATAAACTATATTTGATACAATTATAAAAAATATTCCTAGGAGCATTTATGAAAAAGTTTTTAATTTCTGAAAAAGGTAATTTCTATAAAGCAAACTTACATTGCCACACTGACCTTTCGGACGGGGATTTTACACCCGAACAAGTTAAAGAACTTTATAAAAAGAAAGGTTATTCAATCGTTGCATACACCGACCATAGTCTTTTCATTACGCATAATGATTTAACCGACGAAAATTTCCTTGCTATTAACGGGTTTGAGTGGGAAATTTATGAAGAACCATACTTTAAAGGAAAACGAGACACAAGAGTTATGCACGCTTGCGTTTTAGCATCTTCCCCTGAAATGACTACCCCTGTCGGCTATCATAGAGAAAAATATTATATACAAAATAATTATGAAAACCGAACGTTAGTTAAGTTCGACCCTTCCGTACCCGACTTTGAGCGTGAATATTCTATTAAGTGCGTAAATGATTTTTTCAAAAAGGCAAAAGACGCTGGATTTTTTATTACATACAATCACCCCACTTGGAACGGTGAAACTTATGAAACTTATATGGCGTATGAGAATATGCACGCCTTTGAAATATTTAACACCGGGTGTTATAACGGCGGTTATGACGAATACAATCCACGAGTATTTGATGATTTTTTACGCGGTGGTAAAAATATTTACTGCATCGCAGCAGACGATATGCACCACAATGATGAAGTTGGTGGCGGATTCGTTATGATAAAAGCGGATAAACTTGAATACCGCACTGTAATGAAGGCACTTTTTGACGGGCAATTCTATTCTTCAACAGGACCTTTAATTGAAGAACTTTATATTGAAGATGATATGATAACAATAAAAACTTCGCCCGCTAAGCAAATAATAATGAATTGCGGAACAAGAAGGTTAAAATCAGTTAAAAACAAAAACGGCTCTCCTGTTACAAAAGCACAATTTAAAATATTCCCTTACGATAAATACGTTCGTTTTACAGTGAGAGATTTCAATGGAAACAACGCCAACACTAACGCTTATAGTATTGACACTTTATTAAAGTATGGAGTTTAACAATGAAAAAGCATCTCATTTCTGAAAACGGCAAGTTCTACAAGACTAATTTACACTGCCACTCAACTATTTCTGACGGTAAACTTACCCCCGAACAAGTTAAAGAAGAATATTTAAGATTGGGTTATTCTGCCGTGGCGTTTACCGACCACGACGTACTGATTCGCCACAACGACTTGACCGACGAAAACTTCGTTGCGCTTAACGGTTATGAAATGGAAATTGATTTACCTGCAAAAATCCCTGCACCATATCCTTTCCATAGAGAAAAATGTTGTCATATGTGTCTTGTTGCACTTTCACCAAGCACAACAAGACAAGTTTGTTTTCACAGAGAAAAATATCTGCATCATAGCACACCAGACATAATCAATTACCTTGATTACGACAAAAATTTACCAAACTATGAAAGGGTTTATAATCACGATTGCATAAACGAAATAATGAAAACAGGGCGTGAAAACGGATTTTTCGTCACCTACAATCACCCCACTTGGTCAGGCGAAAATTACCTTGACTATATGGGATACGAAAATATGCACGCTATGGAAATTTATAACAATGAATGTGTGAAAGTTGGTGTTGAAGAATATAACTCACACGTTTACGATGATATGCTCCGTGGTGGAAAACGTTTATATTGCATTGCAACCGACGATATGCACCACCAAAGCTCTATCGGCGGTGGCTATATTATGATTAAAGCAGATAAACTTGATTATGAAAGTCTTACGTCAAGTATGCTTAAAGGCGATTTTTACGCTTCAACGGGTGCTGAAATTAAAGAACTTTACGTTGAAGACGATTATCTATATATTACCACTGCACCTGCAAAAATGATTGCACTTAGTATGGAAATAATGAGAGTCGAACGTATTACCGCCGAAGAAAACGGATTTATCACTAGCGCAAAATTTAAGCTTCTTGAAAACTACGGCTACGTTAGACTTACAGTAACCGACCTTGATGGCAAAAAGGCATACACCAACGCTTACGACGTAAAAGACTTATTAAAATAAGTTAGTTTTTTTCGCATTAAAAAAGCAAAACCAAATACGGTTTTGCTTTTTTGTTACATTTTATATTTTTTGTTATGCGTCTTTTTCTAATATTACGGTAAACGGTCCGTCGTTAATTTGATTTATTTTCATATCTGCACCGAACACGCCTTTCTTCACAGTAAGTCCTTGATTTTTTAATCCATCTAAAACGTACTCATAAAGTTCGTTTGCTTTATCTGGAATTTCCGCATTTAAAAAGTCTGGACGGTTGCCGTGCGAAGTATTTGCATAAAGAGTGAACTGTGAAACAAGTAAAATTTCACCACCAACGTCCATTATAGACTTGTTTATCTTTTGGTTTTCATCTTCACAAATTCTTAATGTGGGAATCTTTTTAATAAAATAGTCCGCAACTTCCTTGCTATCGCCCTTTTTTACACCTAAAAAAATAACGTATCCAAACCCTATTTCAGATATAAGTTTTCCATCAACCCTTAAATCCGCACTCAAAACACGCTGAATTACCGCTTTCATATTCTCTCCTTTTTTACCTAATTATGATAACATATTTGTAAATATTTGACAAGTAAAAGATTATAAGATAAAATAATAATATGAATATTTTAGGTATGGAAAAAATGTCGCTTGTCGACTATGACGGGTTCGTTTCAGCAACGCTTTTTACGGGCGGTTGCAATTTTTTATGTCCGTTTTGCCACAACTCACCATTAGTAACTGATTTTAAAACTTTGCCGTCTATCCCCGAAGAAGAAGTTATTAACTATCTTAAAAAAAGAAAAGGGCTTCTTGACGGTGTATGTGTTTCGGGTGGTGAACCGACCTTACAAAAAGATTTGCCTATCTTTATTGAAAAGATAAAATCTCTTGGCTATTCGGTTAAACTTGACACTAACGGAACTAATCCAACACTTATAAAAAGTCTTTATGAAAACGGACTTGTCGACTACTACGCAATGGACATTAAATCCGACCGTGAATCCTATGCAAAAGTTATCGGGTTTGATAAATACGATACTAAAAATATTGAGAAATCGGTAGAATTCTTTTTGACGGGCAGTGCGCCTTACGAATTTAGGACGACTCTTATTAATGAATACCACAAAACCCAAAACATTGAAAATATAGGCATTTGGATTAAAGGCGCAACCAAATACTTTTTGCAAAAATTCAAAGATAGTGGCAGTTGTATAAAAAGCGGTCTTAGCGCCGTAGATAACAATACGGTACTTAAATTTAAAGACATTTTAACTAAAACTATACCAAACACAAAACTCCGTGGTTACGATATCAATTAGCAAAATATTATACACGATTGAAAAAATAAAGCAATATTCCTCATTGTATTTAGTATAAAAATACTTTACAATAAAACAAATGTAAAACGATGGTTTTATACGTCATAAGGGAGATATTATGAAAAAACTTTTAAGCCTTTTTTTGTCGCTTGCGTTAATTTTTTGTTCTTTGATTACGGGTACTATAACTTCGGGTTGCAATGACAAAAAATCAATTTCCGTTCTTACGATAGGTTCAAGTTATCTATTTAACGCAACAGACCAACTTTACCCCGTTCTTGAAAGTTTGGGATATGACGATATTACGGTCGCTAACATATATTCAAGCGGTTGTAAAATCAATGCACACATGCAAAATATTGAGCAAGATAAAGGCGCTTACGAATATAGAAAAGCCGATAAAACAACAGGCAAACTCAAAATAGTTTTTACTAAAATTGACGGCGTTAATTACCCTGGCAAATATAAAATGAGTGACGCGCTTTCTGAAAGAGCGTGGGACTACGTCGTTATAAACCAAGGCGCAACTGAACAGGGCGTTACTGAAACGTTTGAAAAATTACCCGATTATTTAGCCTACGTCAAGTCAAAAGCACCAAGTGCTAAAATTTCTTTCCATATGGGTTGGACGTTTTCTAATATTTCGACCTTGCCCGAATTTGCAAACTATTATGAAAGCAGTGAAGACGTAATGTATCAAGCAATAATAAATGCAATTAAATCACAAGTTGAACCTTTAAATTTTTATAAGATTATCCCCAACGGAACGGTCGTAAGAAACGCTAGAACTTCAAATTTAGAAGAATTACGCATAACCTACGACCCAACTACTTACGGGCACGCTACTGCCGATTTCGGCAGATATATGGTTGCTTTAACCGTTGCGACAACGCTTACCGGTAAAGACATTAACAATATTAGTTATAAGCCTGAAAGCGTAACGGAAGAAGAAAAAGCCATTGCCATTCAATGCGTGTTAAGTGCTATTAACAACCCTTATCAAACAACTGAAATTATAAACGGATAATTATAGTTATTGTATTGACAATGAGATAAAATAGTGTTATAATAATATAAAATTATAATTAATATTATTCGGAGGCATCTTAAAAATGAAACATATTGAAACAATCGAAACCCGTAACCTTTGCGAAAGCGCTAAAAACGGTGGCTGTGGTGAATGCCAAACTTCTTGCCAATCAGCATGCAAAACCAGCTGTGGTATCGCAAATCAGCAATGTGAAAACGCAAAGGAAAGCGAATAATTCTTACGCTGAACAAATACCGCCTATATGGGCGGTATTTTTATTAGTTAATTTACGAAAAGAGGAGTTTTATGGTACATCAATATAAACTTGGCGGTTTTAACATAGTCCTTGATATTTGTTCGGGGGCAATACACGTCGTTGATGACGTTGCGTTTGATATTATTGAGTGTTTTGAAAAGTTAGAAAAAGAACAAATAGTAAACAATTTAACTACAAAATACGCTGACTCACCTGAAATTTCTATTGCTGACATTGAAGAATGTTACGAGCAAATTGAACAACTTAAAAATTCGGGCAAACTTTTTTCACCCGACACGTTTGAAAGTATGGCGGGTACGCTTAAAGCAAAGACTTCTGGCGTAATAAAAGCGCTTTGCTTACACGTTGCGCATACTTGCAACTTAAACTGCGAATACTGTTTTGCTAGTCAAGGAAAGTATAATGGTGACCGTGCCGTTATGAGTTTCGAAGTGGGAAAAAGGGCGCTTGATTTCTTAGTAGAAAATTCAGGTTCAAGACGCAATTTAGAAGTAGACTTTTTCGGCGGTGAACCGCTTATGAATTTTGACGTGGTTAAGCAATTAGTAAACTACGCACGTTCAATCGAAAAAGAAAAAAACAAAAACTTCCGCTTTACACTTACCACCAACGGTGTACTTATAGACGATGACGTGATTGAGTTTGCCAACAAGGAAATGAGCAACGTTGTTTTAAGTCTTGACGGACGTAAAGAAGTTCACGACCGCTATCGTGTTGATTACAACGGTAACGGAAGTTGGGAAAAAATCGTTCCAAAATTCCAAAAATTAGTTAAAGCCCGTGGTGGCAAAAACTATTATATGCGTGGTACTTTTACCCACTTTAACCCCGACTTTTTAGAAGACATTAAAGTTATGCTTGACCTTGGTTTTAACGAACTTTCGATGGAACCAGTCGTTTGCGCTTCGGGCGATAAAAACGAACTTACCGAACAAGATTTACCCATCATATTAAGTCAGTATGAAGACCTTGCAAACCTTATGCTTGAAAAGGACAAAGAAGGCAAACCCTTTACCTTTTATCACTATATGATTGACCTTAAAGGTGGTCCTTGTATTTATAAGCGCATATCGGGTTGCGGTTCGGGTACGGAATATATGGCTGTTACACCTTGGGGCGACCTTTACCCCTGCCACCAATTCGTCGGCGATGAAAAGTTTAAACTTGGCGACGTATTTAACGGCGTAAATAACACCAAAATCCAACAAGAATTTTGTGACTGCAACGTTTACGCACGCCCCGACTGCAAGGATTGTTGGGCAAAGCTTTACTGCTCAGGCGGTTGTGCCGCAAACGCCTATCACGCCACAGGCTCTGTTCGTGGAGTTTATAAATATGGCTGTGAACTTTTCAAAAAACGCATGGAATGCGCAATAATGGTTGCTATCGCTAGGTCAATGAAAGGAAAAGATTAATGGATACCCCCATCTTAGATTTTGTAAATGAATACGCTAATCGCAATGCCGTACGCTTGCACGTTCCCGGTCATAAGGGCGTTAATATCTTGGGCGTAGAAAGACTTGACGTTACCGAAATTGACGGTGCAGACTCACTTTATCACGCTAACGGCATTATTGAAAAGAGTGAACTTAACGCAAGTGCGCTTTTTTCTTCGCATACCTTTTATTCGACGGAAGGTTCTTCGTTATCAATAAGGGCAATGCTTTATCTTGCCGTAAAATATGCAAAATCAAAGGGACAGCAACCGTTAATTTTGGCACCACGAAACGTTCATAAAACTTTTATCAGCGCCGCAGCGCTACTTGACTTTGAGATTCAGTGGATTTATTCTCACAGCACCGATTACCTTTCTTGCAAAATAGACACTTTCACCTTAAATGAAACGCTAAAAAATGCAATGCAAAAACCCGTTGCCGTCTATATTACAAGTCCCGACTATTTAGGGAACTTATTAGACGTTAAAGGCATTGCTAACGTTTGTAAAGCGCACGGGGTACTTCTTTTAGTTGATAACGCACACGGTGCTTATACTAAATTTTTACCCCAAAGTATGCACCCTATCGACTTGGGCGCTGACGTTTGTTGCGATTCTGCACACAAAAC
>JAGASB010000132.1 GCA_017621955.1 Clostridia bacterium
CCGTACTTTATAACGTATTCGCCTGTTTTAATGTCACAAAGCGCATATTTATGCCCTGCGGGAATTTTATCGTTTCCGTTTAGGCTTATACCAACGGTATCTTTTTTATTTATTATAACGTTTTTCATATTAAGCAAATGCCTTTTTCAATTTTTTCAATATTCTTGATTACACTTTCACTAAAACCAGTGTATAAAGTTAAGTCTTCACCCCAAACGTTAACGTCTTTCATAAAGTCTTCAACCGATTTTTTAGAAGCAAAGTATTCAAGATAAGGTAAGTCGTCCTTCATTTCAACTTCACGATTAGTAAGTTTAACCGTAAACTTGTCGCCGTTCTTTTCAATTCTTGAATAAAGCGCCATAAGATATGAAAATCCTATCGTAATAAAGGGTGCAATTTTGCCGTTTTTAGCATAATAATCCTTAAAACTTGGAAGCACCCTTGCACGCCACTTAGAAATACTATTGAGTGCAATACTAATTAGTTGATGATTTAAGAATGGATTTAAGAATCTACTCTTAATGCTATCGGCAAATACGGTGGTTGCTGCTATATCATCGGAAACAAAAGGAATAATTTCATCTTTAAGCGTATCTTCTACAAATGCTGATAATTTTTGGTCTTTCATACAGTCGTAAACTGTTTCTGCGCCAAGAATAAGTCCTGCGGGAACAAGGTTTGTGTGACTTCCGTTAAGCACACGAACTTTACGTTTTTTATAATAACCGATATTGTCTGTTAAAACAACTTCAATATTGTGAACGCCTTCTTTTATATACTTTGCGATATCGCCTTTCTTTTCTACCGCCCAAAGACCGAACGGTTCACCGATTGAAACAAGTTCGTCTTTTTCACCGATAATTTCTTCAAGATGAGCCTTTGTCTTTTCATCACGAGGATAGCCTGAAACAATCCTATCTACAAGCGTGTTGCAGTAAAAGTTGTTTTCATCGTTCCACTTCTTGAATGCTTCGGGAAGATTCCAAAGTTCAATATACTTACTTACGCATTTGCAAAGTTCATTTGCGTTGTTGTCTATAAGTTCAACAGGCATTAAGTACACACCGTCAAGACCCGCAAGATACCTTTCGTACAAGAATTTTGTAAGCTTTGCAGGATAAGTAATATTTTCAAAGCCATCAAAACTGTCCGCACTGTTAAAACAAATACCTGCTTCGGTGGTATTTGATACGATTATTTTAAGGTCAGCGTCCTTTGCAAGCGAAATGTAAGAGTTGAAATCATTAAACGGGTCAATAACCTTGTCAAGACTATCAACCTTGTAAACGTCTTCAACCTCTTTGCCATCGTTCATTCCACGAAGAACGATATGGTATTTATTGTTTTGTTTTTCAAAACGTTCAAGCGTTCCAAAAGTTATGGGTTTAACGATATTCACTGAATATTCGCCCACACCTTCCTTGTTAAGCGTGTCAAAATACACGTCTACAAACGTACGCAAAAAATTGCCTTCACCATACTGCATTATTTTAATCATAGTATAATACTCCTTGTTTTTTTATAGTATAACACGATTTTCACTTGACTATCAATATAAAAAATGATAAAATTCAATAAAATTACATATATATTACAAAACACTGCTATGAAATTTATTGAAATCGAAAAAAACGTTAAAAAAGAAGAATGGTCAATGATTGACCTACACTCTCACCCACACTATGAGATATACTTTTTACAAAAAGGAAGTCGAACTTTCTTTTTGTCAAACGCACTCTATAAACTGACCGCACCCGTTATGATTATAATTCCACCACACGTTTTACACAAGACCGAAGGCGGTGTATTCGAACGGTGCAATATCAACGTTTCAGATAATTACTTGAACGATTTTCAAAAGCACGTTCTTTCTGAAAACGCTTTGTCGGTAATTAAACTTGATTCTAAACAAAGTTCTGCCTTAACTTCTGTTTTTAACAAACTCATCTCTGTGGATAAAAGAAAAAAATTTTCGGAAAACATACTAAACACCTTGTTTTCTTACGCTATTTTTCTTATAAGCGATTTACAAAAAACAACTTTTGAACCGAATGCAGCAGAAACACAACCCGTACCGCCGTTAATTCTTAAAATTATAGACTACCTAAACACAAATTTTGCAGATAAAATTACACTTACAAATATTTCCAAAAATTTCTTTATTTCAAAAGGCACTTTAATCTATAATTTCAACAAGTTCTTAGGTTGCTCACCCATAGACTATCTGCTAAACATTAGAATTACAAGAGCGAAAGAACTTTTAATCAACACAAAAAAAAGCGTCAATGAAATATCCGAACTATGTGGCTTCTCTTCGGCAAATTATTTCGGATTAATATTTAAACAAAAAGAAAATTTATCTCCGCTAACTTATAGAAAATATCAAAAAGCAAAATTATAAACACAAAACGCCCTACTTAGCATTTTATAATAATATAGCTAACGTTTGGGCGTTTTATTTTATTAATTTATCAAGCAAGGAAAATACTTTTTCAGTAGGCAAACCGATAACGTTATTTAAACTTCCAGATATTTTTTCGACCAAATTAAAGCCGTCTTGAATACCATATGAACCAGCCTTGCCAACGTAAAGTCCGCTTGAAATATATTCATTAATTTTTTCTTTGGTTAATTTATTAAAAGTTACGTCAGTAACGTCGTAATCGGTAACTATTTTATCATTTAATATAACACAAAATCCTGTAACAACCTTATGTGTTTTGCCCGATAATAATTTGAGCATTCTTATTGCGTCTACTTTATCTTTTGGCTTCCCTAAAATTTCACCGTCTAAACAAACTACCGTATCTGCACCTAAAACAATTTTATCAGTTTTGTCTTCAAGGTGCAAGTACACGTCATTTGCCTTGCCTTGCGCAAACGAAACGGCAGTAGTTATCGGGTCGTTAGTCAACAGCAATTCTTCAAAATCACTCTTAATGATTGAAAAAACGTAACCGCCTTTTGTTAAAAGTTCCTTTCTCCTTGGAGAATTACTTGCAAGAATTAATTCCATAAATTATAACTATACAAACTTACTTCTCTAAGTCACTTTTTTCAGTAATAATCATTTCATCTTTGTTTTCTTTTGAAAAAAACAACGGCCATTTTTTAACAAGATATACAATTAAAACTATTATCCCAATTAAAATAAATACAATAGACTGAATTTGCGACGGAGATAAAATACTACCTTCTACCCCACCACGATAGTCAGTGCGAAAATATTCAATAATAAAACGCCATATTCCGTAGCCAAGCAAATAAATTACCATTATAATATTGCAACGCTTAAATAAAAGAATAGACATCACAACGGCAAGTGCAAATAAAAACAACGCTTCATATAACTGCGTTGGAACGTAGTAACCCCAAACACCCGTCGTTCCTTTCATCCATATTCCACCAAAAACGTATTCTTCACCAAGATATGCACCGTGGCAACAACCACTCATCAAACAGCCAATACGACCGAAACCATGTGCCACCGCTATACAGATAGGTGCTATTCTAAGTAGTGTGTTAAAATGTTTGATATGAAGTCCTTTTTTCTTACCCTTAAAGTAAAAGCGACCTATAATAAAATATAGCAACAAAAAGCAAGATGCACCACCAATAAGTCCACCCATTACGGTTAATCCACCACCAAAAATATCAAACGGCTTACCTGCTAGCCAATTATAAAACGCCTGGAAAAACATTGCAAAGAAAAAACCGCTTGCAAGCCCGCCGATTAAAACAAAGAAAATAAAATCTTGCACTTCTGTTGGCATTCCCTTACGTTTTGAAAAATTGTAAAAGACCAATAAACAACTAATTAAACCTACGGCAATACATATTCCATACATATAAACACCGTTGCCAAATAAAGTAAATAATGGATTAGGTAACATAATTCATCTCCTTTTATGTGTATTATATACCCCACGCTAAAAAAAGTCAAATATTATTGTTTTTTCTTTTTGATTTTATTTGCTTTTGCCGTTTTTTTCGTGTATAATGTTAAAGTAAATTTGGGCAAGGCAAGTTTATAAAGGTATCGAAGTGGTTAAAACGTGCCCGTAACTCGGGCGAAAGCCCTACGGAGTGCAACGTAGTAGCCTTTGCGGTTGTAAACCGCATTTCGTTCCTTTTTGTATCACAACTTAATATTTTATGGAAAGGTATCGAAGTGGTCATAACGAGCCGCACTCGAAATGCGGTTGTCGGGTTTCCGGCACATGGGTTCGAATCCCATCCTTTCCGCCAACGAAAAAAGGACGTTTTGTAACGTCCTTTTAATCAATATAAAGTTAATAGATTAATTTTATATAACCTGTATCAAATATAATTTATGTATTGCTTATTCGTCTTTATTGAATATTTGCCCATTTTTTATTGAATTTTGCACAAAAAACGTGTTCCGTGTTAGGATTTTGATGACATTATAAATTAAACTTCTGCGTTTATCC
>JAGASB010000015.1 GCA_017621955.1 Clostridia bacterium
AATTACTGGCGCAACATTCCACCCTTTTTTGATTCTTGGATATTCTTTCATTTTTCCCCCTTAAATTCCTAAAATTAACTGAATTGCTTTTTCTGCTCTTGCACTTGCAATAACTATCATTTTTTTGTCGTTCTTTAACGCTTTTAACCAACTTTTGCAGTAAGAAGCACTTTGTTCAAGTGTCTTGCTGTCTTGAAGTCCTATCGTTGAAAGGATAGAAGCAGAACCTATTTCAGCGACAAGTTCTTCTGTGCTGTAATCAGCAGAACCAAAAGAAGCCATTTCAGATATTCTGTCAAGTCTGGTTTTGTGCCCAGTGCTGTGTGTTATTTCGTGGAATAGGGTTGAATAGTAATCGCCAGCAGTTTTGAATTGTTCTTGAAGTGGCATTGTTATTGAATCGGTTGACGGTCTATAAAATGCTTCGTTCTGTTTAACGTGTTCTAATTTCACGCCAGTTCTTTCAAGATAATCAACGACGATTCCGTCTGCAGTCAAGTCTTTTTCAAATTCGTTTATTTCTTCGTCGGTGTAGTGCTTTTGTTCTATGTCTTTACATTGCTTTACATTAAAAACAGTATAGGTCTTTAACACTGGGAACTTCTTCGTGATAGTGTCGCCGTTTTCGTCAACTTCTTCGGTGTCCTTTTCAAGCCATTTGAAGAATACAACTTGAAAGCCTTGTTCGCCTTTCTTAACGCTTCCACCAAGTTCTTTTATTTGGTTAAAGGTAAGATATTCGCCTTTAATGATTGCAAGTAATTCAGAAAAGGTTTTAATGTCTTTCATTTCTTCCTTGTTGCGCTTCGCATATTGCCCAGCGATAAGCATTGTATTCAAGAAAGAATATTGTCTTTTAGTTGCACGTGACCAGCAACCAGTTCCGATTAAGCCCCAAGGTTTATTCCAAGGGATTAAGCCCTTTTCAAGAAGTTCTACGATTTGGTCAGTAGCCATTTGGTAAGAATCAAATTTTGTTTGGTTGGTTTTCATTTTACAATCTCCTTGCGGTCTTTCCCTGCCGTCTTGATTGTCCTTATTATACCACTCAATGGGTGGTGTGTCAAGCGTTTTTCAAAAGAAAATTAAAAAATTTTTCAAAGGGGCAAAAAGCCACGAAAATACTGGTGATTTTAATTGATACGAATTGATACGAAATGATACAGAATTTAGATATATAATATTTACATAAACAAACGCACCCAAAGAGTGGTGCGAATAAAACGGAGAGAATTATGCAAAACCAAGAAACATTAAACTTTCGCATACAAAGAGAAGACAATTTAAATGAAGTAGTATTTGAAGATATTGCTGGACCCGGCAACGGAAGACATCACTATCAGATTTTTAAGGCTGGCGCAACCGATACAGTTGCAAGTCCTTTGCTTGATATTCAATTCCAATGTGGGGCAAGAAATGAAGACGGCTCTGTTTCTGGTGTTCTTGACCAAGACTTGCTTGAAATAGTTCGCCATAGACTTCAATGCTTCCAGCAAGGCGAATTTTCTTCAAGAGAATCTGCGCTTGCGCTCACTTGTATAGAAGAAGCCCTTATGTGGTTAAACAAGAGAAAGTGCGACAGAAAAGAACGTGGGGTTCTCGGTAAGCACGTTAAATAGGTGTAGAAATGGCAAAAGGTGTAGCAACGCCCCCAGAAGTTGTAGAGAAGATTAAACTTTGTAGGGCGATAGGAATGTCTTTAAGTGAAACAGCAAAATTTGTCGGTGGAATACCAGACAACACTGTTTTTACTGTTATGAAAAGGATATTAAGCGACCCAGAGCAAGCAAAAGAGTTTGAAGAATTAAAGGAACGTAAAAAGAAAGAACTTCAAGAACAAGCAAACAAAGAGTTTGACGAAACAATGAAAGAATCTTTTGAAAGCCTTTTTCAGCGTTCTGTGAAAGTTATCCACAAAGCGATTGACAATGACAAACTCTCTCCACGTGATGCAGTTGCAGTTATGGGAACGACCTTTGACAAAAGGCAAATTCTAACTGGTGGAAAGACTGCAAGCGTTGGATTAAGTTTTGACGAAGTGTTGAAAGAGATAAACAAGGGGAACGAATATTGACGACAAAAGAGTATATTGAAAAGTTTTTGAAGATAAAAACAAAAGATATGCAAATCGTCCCTTTTACGTTAAACGCACCACAAAACCGTTTGTATAATGCGATAAAGTTGCAAGCAGAACA
>JAGASB010000133.1 GCA_017621955.1 Clostridia bacterium
ACAACCATGCCCTTGCCAAGGAATCCACGGCGCGGGAAATGATGTGCTATATCTTTTGCAATTTTTTCTAATCTATCATCACGCTTAATAACTTCTAAAATACGAGAAGAAGAATTTTCTAAAAGTCTTGCTTCGTCTTCGTTGAGGTTTTCCGTTTCAATGATATCCACAACGTCATCATCAAGGAAATCATTTTTAAGCCCAACTTCAGGAACACGGCGCGAATAAAATAAAGGGACAGTAGAACCATCTTCTACCGATTGCGCAAAGTTATACTCTGAAACGTAATCACCAAACCATTGATTAGTTAGCCTTTTTGAACCCAAAAGCGGAGTTCCTGTAAACGCTATAAAGTTAGCATTAGGAAGTGCAGAACGCATGTTTTCAGCTAAATCTTTATATTGAGTGCGGTGCGCTTCGTCAACCAAAACAAAAATATCGTTTCGTGTTGAAAGTATAGGATATTTTTTAGTTTTATCATAACGGAATTTATGAATAAGCGTAAACACAAATTCCTTGTTCTTTTGCAAGAACTCTCTTAACTGCTCGCTATTTTTAGGCTGACATTCGTCATTGTTGCCTATAACTTCCGTGCGAACAAAGTTTTTATGTATCTGCGTGTCAAGGTCATCACGGTCAGTAATAATAAGGAAAGTAAAATTCCCTGTAATCTTGCGTTTCACTTTGCGCGCAAACATTACCATTGAATAAGACTTACCACTACCCTGCGTGTGCCAGAATACACCAAGCTTACCCTTTAACTCTTCCTTTTTCTCAACCGATTCAATTAAGTTGTTAACACCTAAAAATTGATGGTTTTTAGCAATAATCTTATACTTTTGATTATCAAATAAAACAAAGTTTTCAACGTAATCTAATAAACGTTCTTTCTTTAACAAGCCTTCTATAAAATAAACGATAGAAACGCCGCTTTCTCTAATATTTTCGCGGTTAGGCTTTTCCTTTTCACTATCAACTTTAAGCCATTCAAAGAAATAATCATAAGTGGCGTTAAATGCACCAAGCCTTGTTTCTAACCCATTAGATAAAACGCAAATCTGGTTGAACGCAAAAAGATTAGGCACGTCTTTTATGTAATCCTTTAGGTTTTTGTTATACGCTTCTTCAACTTGAACTACGCTGTTTTTAAGTTCTATAAATACTATCGGAAGACCGTTTATAAATAATAAAACATCTGGTCTGCGCCAATAAAGTTTTCCTTGCACCCACATTTGCGATACGGCTGTAAACTTATTGTTTGAAGGTGTGTCAAAATCAATAAGCTTAACAAAATCAAAATCGTCTTTTCCGTTTCTGCGAACTTTTACTTTTATTTGGTTTCTAATTTTGTTGTATAACTCATAGTTGGTTGCAACAATATCGGTAGCAGAAAAATCACGAACAAGCGTTTTAATAACGTCGTTTATGATTTCTTCTGGAATATGTGGATTTATTTTTAAAAGAGATTCTTTTAATACGCATGGCAAAACGCACTCTTTTTTAGAAGAGCGCCCTGTTCCGTCGTTCAAATCTTCTCTTTTAGTTGGGTCTGCATCACATTTTATAATGTCATACCCAAATTCTTGCTGAGATAATTTCTCTAAAACGGCTATTTCAATATCATCTTCCGTAATATATTTTGCCATATCTTTCTCCTTAAATGATTAGCTTATAAGTTTCAATGTGTCAAAAAACTGTTTTGAATATTTAATTATTTGATTGACATAATAAATATCATAATGATAACTCGATTCAAAACGACAATCAAGTTTCAATTTATCGTTATCCCACAACTTTAGCAAAGTCATATATAAAATAGACCAAGTGTCATACTTATTAAACATATGGTATTTTCTGCTTTCGTCTGGCGCAAAATATCTAGCAATCCCACCATTAAGTTGCTCATGAAACACCTTGTTATGAACAACCCATAGTTCTCTTTCGTTAATCGATTTTAGATTTATTACGTCATTAAACTCTGTAACTTCCGTATTGAATTTAACATCTAAATCATAAACAAAAGAAATCATTGTTAGAAGAATTTCAACTGCCATATAGTCTATAGACAATTCTCCACTATTCTCAGGCATTAATGAATGAACAAGTTTTGCTTTTTCAATAATTTTAATTTGCTTTCTAATATTTGTATTCGCAAAAAATTCATTTACAAAATCGTCATTGGGTTGGATTGTTGTATAACCATCTCTATGTCTAAAATTTTTAACGTAATCTCTAAATGCGATATTG
>JAGASB010000134.1 GCA_017621955.1 Clostridia bacterium
AAAAAAGAGCAAGTTTATCTGAAGGGTTAATTGTTGGTGATAGGTCTGGTGTAGGGATAAATGCAAATTTGCATGGACCGGTAATTATTGGAAATGATGTTATGATGGGACCTGAGTGTATAATTTATACAAGAAATCATGAGTTTTCTAACACAGATATACCAATGAATCAACAAGGTTTTAGTGAGATAAAAGAAGTTGTGATTGGAAACGATGTTTGGATAGGAGGGCGCGTAATAATTTTGCCTGGTGTTCATATTGGAAACGGTGCTATTATAGGAGCAGGGGCGGTGGTGACAAAAGATGTTCCAGAATATTCTATTGTTGGAGGAAATCCAGCAAAGGTTATTAAATATAGAAAAATCGAAAATGTTTAGATAAGAAAGGAACAATCTATGAAAGTTGTATTTTTTTCAAATTTTTTAAATCATCATCAATTACCTTTGTGTAAGGAGTTTTGTAAAAGAGAAGATGTAGAATTTACATTTGTAGCAACGGAACCTATTTCCCAAGAGAGAATAAATATGGGATATGCTGATATGAATAAAGCTTATGATTTTATTTTGTGTGCTTATGAAAGTGAAAGTAGTTTTTGTAAAGCAGAAGAGTTAGCTATAAGTTCTGATATTATGATTTTTGGTTCGGCTCCTTTGACTTTTTTGCAAAAAAGAATGGTGAATAATAAATTAACTTTTTATTTTTGTGAACGCATATTAAAAAAGGGGACGTGGCGTAGGTTTGTGCCATTGGTCTACCGCAAAATTTATAATTCTTTTATTCGTTATCGTAATAAATCATTATATGTTTTAAGTGCAAGTGCCTTTTTATCAAATGATTTAAAACTTTGTGGTTTTCCAACAAATAAATGCTTTAAGTGGGGTTATTTCCCTGAAATAACGTTAAAAAATATTAACTTATTGTTGCAACAAAAAAGAGAAAACAAAGTGGTAGAAATTTTATTTGCTGGCAGATTGTTATGTTTGAAAAATGTACTTGATACTGTGAAAGCATTAAAAATACTTTTGATGAAAAATATTACAAATTTTCACTTTACTATTATTGGGGAAGGAGAGCAAAAGAAAGATATTGAATCATATGTTGAAAACAACTCTTTACAAGAGTATGTAACAATTTTACCATTTATGTCTGCTGATGAAGTCCGTGAATATATGGATAAAGCAAATGTATATGTGTTTGGAAGTAATTTTTACGAAGGTTGGGGCGCTGTCGTTAATGAGGCTATGAATAGTGCTTGTGCATTGGTTGTAAGTCATGCTGTTGGTTCTGCTCCATACTTAATAGAAAATGGTGTAAATGGTTTGATTTATGAGTGTGGAAACATTAATCATTTGGCTAATCAACTTAATATATTGATTGAAAATCAAATTTATAGAGAAGAAGTTTCTATAAATGCTTATAATACTATTATAAAAGAGTGGACTGCTGAAATTGCTGTTGAAAGATTTTTGGAATTATCAAAAATATTAGAAAAGACCCCTGATAATAGTTCAATTTATGAAAAAGGCGTTTGTAGTTCGGCGGATATATTTACGAATAAATGGATTAAAAAGAAATAGTAGGAGAATTTTTATGTCATTATTTAAGGGAAAAACTTTGATGATTACAGGGGGAACGGGGAGTTTTGGTAACGCCGTTCTAAATAGATTTTTAAAGACCGATATAGGTGAAATTCGCATTTTTTCTCGTGACGAGAAAAAGCAAGACGATATGCGTCACGAATTTCAGGCGAAAATGCCCGAAGTTGCTGAAAAAATTAAATTTTATATTGGCGACGTTCGTGACTTACAAAGCATAAAGAACGCTATGTACGGTGTTGATTACATATTCCACGCAGCAGCGTTAAAGCAAGTTCCGTCGTGCGAATTTTTTCCGATAGAAGCGGTTAAAACAAACGTTTTAGGTACTGAAAACGTACTTACCGCTGCCATTGACGCAGGCGTTAAAAATATAGTTTGCTTATCAACCGATAAAGCGGCTTATCCCGTAAACGCTATGGGTACAAGTAAGGCAATGATGGAAAAAGTTATCGTTGCAAAATCACGCACGGTTGACTCAATTAAAACCAAAATATGTTGTACAAGATATGGCAACGTTATGTGTAGCCGTGGAAGTGTTATTCCGTTATGGATAGAGCAGATTAAAAACGGACAAGCAATAACCATCACAGAGCCTAATATGACTCGTTTTATAATGTCACTTGACGAAGCTGTCGACCTTGTTTTGTTTGCGTTTGAAAATGGAATTAGCGGTGATATTTTGGTCCAAAAAGCACCTGCTTGTACCATTAAGGTTTTAGCACAAGCAGTTAGTGAATTGTTTGGAAAAGGCGATGACAATATCAAAGTTATAGGTATCCGTCACGGTGAAAAGATGTACGAAACGCTTTTAACTAATGAAGAATGTGCAAACGCTGTCGATATGGGTGAATTTTACCGTGTGCCTTGCGATAAGCGTGGGCTTAATTACGATAAGTATTTCAAGGACGGTGACGTTAAGAGAAATACTCTAACTGAATTTAATTCAAACAATACGGAACTTTTGAACGTTGAACAAGTGAAAGAAAAATTACTTTCACTATCATATATAAGGGAGCAATTGGATAATTAAATGAAAAAGATTTTTCTATATGCTAAACAGAAAATATTTAATGTTTTAGATAAAATACAAAGGAAAAGACGTAAAGCGTATATTAAAAAGAGAGCATCCTTACTTAAAGAAAAAGATTTTTCGCTTTTATCAAACAATTGTAATGGTGGAGTGGTATTAAAAGAGTTAGAAGTAAAATTCAATTCGCCGTTTATTAATCTTAATATTAATCCCACTGATTATATTAAATATTTAAAAAACATTGATTATTACAATAATCTCCCTATAAAAGTTGAAATGGGCGATAAATATCCAATTGGCTATTTAGGCGATTTAACGATAGAGTTTATTCATTACGATACTTGTGAACAGGCAGAACAAAAGTGGACTGAAAGAACTAAGAGAATAAATAAGGGAAACTTATTTATTATGCTTACCGAACAAGAAGATTGTACGGAAGAACTAGTAAGAGAGTTTGGAAATTTGCCGTATAAAAACAAAGTTGTTTTTACATATAAGAAATATGACGACGTGGATTGTGCTATGTATTTGGAACAGTTCAAAGATAATCCAAAAGGCGTTTATATGTTTTTAGGATTTAAAAATAGGTTTTCAAAAAAACGCAAATTAGACTGTTTTGATTTTATATCTTGGTTCAATGGTCAAACAGATTTGAGAAAATTGATAGTGGAGAAATAATGAACGTACTTATTACAGGGGCGAAGGGGTTTGTTGGGAAAAACCTTGTATGTGCCTTGAAAAATATAAAAGACGGTAAAGACAGAACTCACCCTGAACTTAAAATAGACGGGATATTTGAGTATGATATAGATAGTTCGATAGAAGAACTTGATACTTTTTGCCGTGTAGCGCACTTTGTGTTTAATCTTGCAGGGGTAAATCGCCCTAAATCGCAAGAAGAATTTATGCAAGGCAATTTTGGCTTTGCTTCAACCCTACTTGATACGCTAAAAAAACACAAAAATAATTGTCCGGTTATGCTTTCTTCATCAATTCAAGCAACGTTAATAGGAAGATATGCTGACGGTGAGTACGGTAAGAGCAAAAAAGCAGGCGAAGAATTGTTTTTTGATTATTCAGTTCAAACGGGTGCAAGGGTATTAGTATATCGCTTTCCCAAC
>JAGASB010000135.1 GCA_017621955.1 Clostridia bacterium
CGCTTTTTTTGCACACTCTGCAAAGTAAAGCGAACCGAACATATTTCCGTGGTCGGTTATGGCTAATGCGTGCATACCTTTTTTACGGCACGCCTTAAAAACGTCGTCTATTCTTGTTGCTCCGTCAAGTAGACTATATTCAGTGTGAACGTGTAAATGTACAAATTCTGGCATACTTTATTCCTTTATAGTTCGTTTGCAATCAAAACTATCTTTCTCAATCTGTGGTTTAAGCAACTCTTGCTAATACCAAGCCTTTCGGCAAGTTCTAAAAGAGTTTCTTCGGGGTTTTCTTTTCTTGCGATAGCAACGTTCAAAAGGTCGTCTTTTAAACCGTCAAGCCCTATCGTTTTTTCTATCTTTTCAATAGCTGCAACGTGTTTTGCAGACGCTTCAACTTGCTTGTTAACGTTGCCCAAATCGCAATTTTTTTGGCGATTTATATTGTTGGCAAACTCACGGTTTACCATAAGGTCGGTTATTTTTAACACCGATACGGGTGCAGGTAAAAAGGCAATGAAGTCTTTAATTTCTTCTGCGCTTTTTATATAAACTATATACCCTTCACGGCGCTTAACTATCTTGGTTAAAATATTATACTCAGCTAACTTTTGCGCAGTTTCTTGTGCTGGCGAATAGTGTGAAAAATTTATCTCTAAATGATAACCCGTACTAGAACTATCGTTATCGGTTGGCAAAGTGCAACTTCCAGCAGAAACGAATAGCCCACGGATAAATGCGTGCAAACAACATTCTTTTTTAGTTATTTCACCGTAAAATTTAAGATTTACTGCAATGTCGCCGTCACTTTCTATCAAAACTTCAAGTTCTTTTAATATTTCAATGGCTTCATCACCGAATATGTTTAGATAGAACTTGTCCTTTTTATTAAGTTTATCTTCTTCTACCGAAACTTCCCTGATATCATAATTAAAAAGCGTTTTAAATGCCGTGGTTAAAGTCAAAGCAAGTTCTTCGCTAAAAGCCTTAAATTCAAGACCGAGTTCGCCGTCCCTTTCGTAAAGAACGCCCGAACCCCTTATCAGTCCTGCTATAAACGCTTTTTTGCAATGATCTTCTTTTATAGGCTTTGATAATATTTCGCTTTTTATTTTATCCGAAAAATTCATTATCCACGCTCCTTAAAAGCCTTAAAACGCATCGTGGGAAGTCTTCCGTCAATATTTGCAATCTGCTCACGGTTTATCTTCACCCTATCAAGAAGTTGTTCGACAAGTGAAATTTCGCCAACCCTATCGGGCGTATGTGCGTCAGAATTGATTATAAACTTTACACCCGTTTTTGCGATATCGTAAACTTCTTCATCGGTAAAGTGTGTTTTTTTTGAGTTTAGTTCTATATAAGTGCCGTAATCCGCCGCCGCCTTGGCAACTTCAACAGCGTTTGCGTAACAACAAAAATTAACGTGGGTTATAACGTCTACGGGATTGTTTTTTATTACGTTTATAAACGTTTTCGTGTTGGTTTTAACAAGGCTTGACGGCACTTGCTTTTTGTTCACCACCGAACACACGAAGTTTGGGGTAAATAATGAGAAAGCCGTTCCAAATTTATAAAGCACAAACTTGTGTATGCCCGCAAGAAAAATATCAAAGTGGTCGTACATCTTAGGCTTTAAGTCAACCGTTCCGTCCGTGCCGATTATATTAGACTCTATACCCAATAGTACTTTAACGCCCGTTTCTTTTGTTGCTTCTATGCAGTCTTTTTTCATCTTTGGCACTTTGCGCTTGGTGAGCCCAAACGCTGGGTGAGCAAAGCCGTGGTCCGAAATTCCAAGTTCTATTAGTCCCCTTTCTTTCGCCACCCGTGCGTTATCTATTATTTGACCTTTACCGTGACTATATACGGTATGGGTATGATAATCTGCTGAAAGTATCATTAAAACTCCCCTACGCACTCAACCTCCTCTAATAGATTTACGTCGAATGCCTGTTTAACTTTTCTTTTGACGTCTTGAATAAGGCAATATACGTCCTTTGCCTTTGCTTTATTTGTTGTAACAATAAAATTGCCGTGTTTATCCGATACGCTTGCACCGCCTACGGCATAACCTTTAAGTCCTGCCTTATCAATAAGTTCGCCTGCCGTGTAAGGTTTTGGATTCTTGAAAACCGAACCACAACTTCTGCCCGACGGATGTATAGATTTACGAAGTTCAAGATAAGTCTTAATCCCTGCGTTTATTATTTCTCTATTGCCTTCGGGAAGCAAGAACGTTGCCGAAATTATCGCTTCTCTTTTACCCAAAAATCTACTCGTTCTATAACCGAATTTACAAGCGCTTTTATCATACACTTTTATTTTTCCGTTATCAAGCGTTTCAACCGTCGTGATAAAATCGGATATATTATGCCCAAAAGCACCAGCGTTCATAACAACAGCACCGCCTATACTTGCGGGAATGCCCGAAAGCGCTTCAAGTCCGGTGAGAGCGTGCTCTGATGCAAACTTGATAAGTTTATCAAGCCGTGCGCCTGCCATTGCACGCACTTCATCACGCTTAAAAAATACGTCCGACAGCCTTTTTAGGTCGATAATTATTCCGTCATAGCCTAAGTCGGAAACAAGGATATTTGTTCCACAGCCTATAATTTTATACTTAGTTCGGTGATTTTTTGCAAGAGTTATAAGGTTGTTTAGCGCAAACAAACTGTCAACTTCCGCATAATATCTAGCGCAACCACCCACACCGTACCCAGTATGTTTTCTCATTGGTTCGTCAAACAATATTTTTGCGTGGGTAAACTGTTCAAGCGCATTTTTTAAACCCATATATCTCCTTTTATCATTTTACTATATTTTAGGGAATTTTTCAAGGTTAAACGACTAAATTTTTTATTTTATTTTCATTTTCGCTATTACCTTTTAAAACTTGCAATGACACACATTGCAATTCTTCAAGTGTTTGACCGTCAGTAAAGGCTGACAAGGTGTAAGAATTGTTTTGATTTTGCATTGCGGACAAGTGAACGTTATCGTATTCAACGTTTATAAAAGGTGAATACATACCTATATTGAAAAGTTGTTTTTGCACGTCGTCGCAAGTAAGGTGAGAAATAAACTGCTCGGAATAATAAATCTTCTCTCTATCTTTTGACGTTATGCAAACGTATTGATATAAATCGTTGAATTCCTGTATCGGACGAGTTAAAACTTCCATACCCCTATTCGAAAGTCTTATTACGTCACGTTGAGTACCTAAAAAGTACGGGGTCTTTCCCGAAACAAACTTAACGTACGCATCCATCGGCTTTTTTACTTCTATATCTTCTACCTTTATACCCGAAAAATAAAGCGAAGTTAATGGCTGAGTATAATCGTTTTGTGAAACTAAAAGCGACGGCAAATGGTCGGGAATTTCATTAGTTAAGTTTGGATTTGCTATCAAGAAATATCCCCCCTTGCACCAAGCAGTTGCATAGACCTTACCGCCGATAAGCCCACCGTTTACAGTACGCTGTGCGTTAAACTCACTAAACCCTTTTACATCTGCACCACCGCCAAAAGAAATCATATCAGGATACAATCCATTACTTAAACTTTCAAGCATACTTGTCTTTGTATGGTTTATCACCATTACTAAAACACCTTGATTCTTTTTTTCAAAAGTTCTTGATGCTTTTAATAAAAACTGCTTGCGTGAACCCGTTCCACCTTCAAAACTGTCTATCTGCCAAAGTGTTAATATCCCTTTATATTCCGCTTGAACTTCTACCTTTTTTTCATTTAATATGTCTTTTACAAAAAAGACGGTAAACAGCGTTGATAAAACTATTACGCCCATAATCATAAACCTTATAACTTTCATAATAAAAGTATATTCTCTCTAAATAAAAAAAAGGACTTTTCGCACTAGGAAAGGTCCTTTATTTTTGTTAAATTTTTAATGGCGTTCGTTTTGAACCGACGGTTGCCGTTGCTGAACTTTCAATATTGAACGTATATTCTATCGCTTCTATAACGTCCTTAAAACTTACGTCTTGAAGTTTTTTCATTCTGCTTGTAAAATCAAACTCTTTATCAAGCAAAATCAAATATTTTCCGTACAGTATCATTTGCGATGCCGTACTTTCTTGACCCATTATAAATGAACTTTTTATTTGTTCTTTACCACGCTCAAATTCTTGTTCGGTTATTCCGTTAGCCTTAAAATTCTTAACTTCTGAAACGATTGCTTCTACTGCTAAATCACGCTGAGAAGTATTTACGCCTGCATAAATTTCAAGCACGCCGTCTTTTTTGTATTGTGACGCATAAGAATAAACGCTGTAAGCAAGCCCTAATTCTTCCCTTACTTTTTGGAAAAGTCTACTGCTCATTCCCCCGCCAAGAATAGTGTTTGCTATGGCAAAAGCGTCGCTTCTATCATCAGATGCGCTAAGTCCTTTCATTGCAAATCCGATATGAGTTTGTTCTATACGTTTTGCTTTAAAGAGCGCTTGTGGCTCATTTGCTTTTATTTCAACTTGCGGTGCACTCTTAACTTTACCAAACCTATCGGCAAAATATTCTTTAACGCACTTTTCGGCAGTTTCAACGTCTACGTTACCTGCAATAGATATAACCACGTTATCGGCCGTATAGTATTTATCCATATACGCCTTAACGTCCTCTCTTGTGAAGCGTTTGATATTTTTTGACGGTCCTAATATAGTTTGACCAAGCCCAGAATTACCATAATAACTTTGCGCAAGCAAATCTAAGCATACTTCTTCGGGTGCGTCTTCGCTCATATTGATTTCTTCAATGATTACGCCCTTTTCCTTTTCAAGTTCAACTTTGTCAAATACAGAATCGAAAAATATGTCGGATAATATTTCAAGCGATTTTTTAGCGTGCTCTTTTGTAGATTTAGTATAATAACAAGTTAATTCTTTTGAAGTAAACGCATTTATTTGAGCGCCTATCCTATCTATGTGGTCGGATATTTCAAACGCTGAACGTGTTTTCGTACCCTTAAACATAACGTGTTCTATAAAGTGTGATATGCCGTTTTCACTTTGGCTTTCGTTAATGCTACCCGTCTTAACAAGCACTCCACAGCTTACCGATAACATTCCGTCCATTTTGTTTACAACAAGCCTTAAACCGTTGTCAAATTGTTTATAGTGTATCATAATTTTCTCCGATATGTATCAAGATATATTTTCGCTTACAGTAACTAACCTATAACCCATTTCGACGTAAAAATCAATGATTTTAGGAAGTGCTTGAACCGTATGCGTTTTTGGGTGCATAAGAATTAAATCGCCGTTAGCAGGATTTTTAGTAGCACGCTTAACTATTAAATCCACGTCTTTATCACGCCAATCAATAGTATCTTTTGACCACATTATAACCTTATAATTTAGACTGTTTGCGACCGATAACGTTGTTTCAGAAAAACTGCCCGACGGTGGAGCAAACAAAGTTGGCTGTACTCCGCACAGTGCTTTAATAATTACACCCGTTAAAGAAATCTCTTTTTCGTTAGCGTCATAGTCAAGTTTTTTATGGTCCTTATGAAAATAACCGTGGTTAGCAATTTCGTGTCCGCACTCAACAATTCTGCAAAGTGTTTGCCCGTTATCGTCTGCCCAGCATCCGCCTACAAAAAAGGTTGCCTTTACATTTTTTTCATTTAAAATATCAATAATTTTATTAACCGTATCAGTATTTTCGTACACGTTGAACATTAAGGATACGTTTTTATTTAATACGTTCCCACGGTAAATTGCTTCAATTTTATCGCCACCATAAATTGGCACTGCCGTTTGTGGAACAAAACTTATTGCATACACAGCAATTAAAGCGACGACTAAAATTAAGTTGGTTATTACGGTTATTCTTTTACTTAGTCTTTTCATTTATAGACACCTCTATTCGTATTTTATGAAGTGTCTTGTTATAAAATTACTTTGACGAAATTTAAACTATATTTAGATAAAAAATATGCAAGGCGGATTGCCTTGCATATTTGTCTTATCACAAAAATTAGTCGTTTACGATTTCAAGAAGTTTAAGGTCGATGCCCTTTTCGCCGATTTTAATAATTTCAACCTTAACTTTATCGCCGATATGCAAAACTTCTTCAACGTTGTTTATGCGTTTTTCACTCATCTTACTGATGTGAATTAATCCGTCTTTACCTGGTGCAAGTTCACAGAATGCGCCAACCTTAGGAAGAATTCTAACAACTTCACTAATAAACATATCGCCAACTTCGGGGTCTTTTGCAATTGAAAGGATAATTGCTTTTGCCCTTTCCGCATTAGCACCGTCACCAACGCTTGCAATGTTTACTCTTCCGTCGTCGTCAATGTCAATCTTAACGCCCGTTTCTTCTATAATCTTGTTGATTACTTTACCTTGCTTACCAACAACGTCGCCTATCTTTTCAGGGTCAATGTTGAAAGATATAATTCTTGGTGCATACTTAGAAAGTTGTGCTCTTGGCGTATCGATAACTTCAAGCATCTTAGAAAGGATATATTGTCTACCAACGTTTGCTTGTGCGATTGCTTTACGCAAAATTGCTTCGTCAATACCCTTAATCTTAATATCCATTTGGATTGCCGTGATACCCTTTTCAGTACCTGCAACCTTAAAGTCCATATCGCCAAGGAAGTCTTCTAAACCTTGAATATCAGAAAGAATTGATACTTTACCGCTTTCGGTATCCTTTATTAGACCCATAGCAATACCTGCAACAGGTGCTTTAATAGGAACGCCTGCGTCCATAAGCGCTAAGGTTGAACCGCATACGCTACCTTGTGAAGTAGAGCCGTTTGAACTCATAACTTCTGAAACGATTCTAATAGCATAAGGGAATTCTTCTTCACTTGGAATAACGGGTTCTAATGCTCTTTCTGCAAGTGCACCGTGACCGATTTCACGTCTGCCAGGGCTTCTTAAAGGTTTAGCTTCGCCAGAAGCGTAGCCGGGCATATTATATTGGTGCATATATCTCTTTGTACTTTCGCCGTCAAGACCTTCAAGTTTTTGTGCTTCTGAAAGCATACCAAGCGTACAAGTTGAAAGAACCTGAGTCATTCCCCTAGTGAATACGCCTGAACCGTGTACTCTTGGAAGAACGCCTGCTTCACACCAAATTTTTCTTACTTCATCAAGTTTTCTTCCGTCAGGACGAATACCCGTGTTGGTGATTTTTGCCCTTACTTTTTCTTTGGTCATATAGTAAAGAGCATCTTTGATTTCCCTTGCTTTATCGGGGAAAATTTCAGCAAAATGTTCTAAGCAGTCCTTTTCAACCTTGTCTTGACCTGCTTGTCTTTCGTGACGGTCAAAGGTATCAAGTGCTTCATCAAGCATTTTGTCTGCATATTCTCTAACTGCATTGTCAATATCTTCGGGGACGTGGTAAAGTTCCATTTCCCTTTTGGGTTTACCGATTTCTTTAACGATTTCTTCTTGGAAAGCGCAAAGACGTTTAATTTCTTCGTGACCGAATAAAATTGCGCCGACCATTTCGTCGTCAGAAATTTCATTTGCACCTGCTTCAACCATCATGATTGCATCCTTAGTACCTGCAAGGTTTAAGGTCAATACGCTCTTTGCTCTTTGTGCTTCGTCGGGGTTGATAACGTATTCACCGTCAACCATACCAACTACAACGCTACCCGTAGGACCTGCAAAAGGTATGTCTGAAATGCTGATTGCAATTGAACTACCAAGCATTGCAAGGGGTTCGGGTTGAATGTCGGGTTCAACTGACAATGCCGTTGCAATAACGATTACGTCGTTAAAAAGTCCTTTTGGGAATAAGGGACGGATAGGCCTATCGATAAGTCTTGAAGTTAAGATAGCCTTATCTGATGCTCTACCTTCTCTCTTTTTGAATCCACCCGGAATTTTACCGATTGAATACATTTTTTCCTCAAAGTCAACGCCCAAGGGGAAGTAATCCATTCCGTCACGGGCTTGTGCTGCCATAGTTACGTTTACCATAACTGCCGTTTCGCCACATCTTACGATGCAAGAACCGTTCGTTTGTTCAGCATACTTGCCTGTTTCAACGATGAGTTCCTTGCCACCGACTGTGGTTTTGAATACTCTAAAAGTGTCTGTCATTTTTTTCTCCTATTTCAACTCTATATTTTTTTGAAACGCCCACGCAACCTACGGGGCGCATAAATTGACTAAGTTAAGTTAAAAAATTTACCTTTAATTTAAGAAAAATCGGGCGACAAAAAATTATGCCGCCCTGACCTTTTACTTTCTTAAATTTAAATCTGCGATAATCTTTCTGTATCTTTCGATATCGATTTCTTGTAAATACTTCAAAAGACCACGTCTTTCACCTACCATCTTCATAAGACCACGTCTTGAATGATTGTCGTGCTTATTGGTTGAAAGGTGCGCATTTAAATGGTTGATTCTTTCAGTAAGAAGTGCGATTTGTACTTCTGCTGAACCTGTGTCGCCTTCGTGACGAGCGAACTTTGCTATAATCTCTGCCTTTTTTGCCTTTTCCATATTCTTTTACCTCCTATTATTTATGGAATAATTCGCTCTAAACAAAGCCAAGGGTGGAGAACCACAAAACCTTGCTTAGAGTACCAAGCCTTATTAGTATAACAAAATTTATTGCTTTTGTAAACTGTTTTTTATCTTTTTTACACTACTTTTAGTTAAATTTGAAGATTTTTCTTGCAAAAAAGTATACAACCTTGCAGAACCAACATACAAGCCTATTGTTTGAACCGCTTAAACCTGTAAATCTTCTTCTGCAACGCTTATAAGTTTTAAGGTCTTTCGCCTTTAAATCATCCCAAAGTTTTTTCTTCTTTGCCATATTCTCTTTCCCACCCATCTTGATTAGGAAAATACTGTTAATTGTCATCATTATTAGAATATAGCTTAACATATAATCGTAAAGTTTGGGTCGGGTTAATTCAAACTCGTTTATATCGTGCGAATTGATTATTATTTCGGTTACCCTAATGTGTTGGTCTATACGTTTCATTTGAACTTGTTCTTGCACAGACTGGTCGGGTCTACCGATAAAATACCTATAAAAATCAACAGGCAAATAATAGAGTTTTTTAACGTACGGCAATGGAACGTATACGAAAATATTGTCAACGTAGAACGTGTGCTTGGGAAGTTCAAGGTTTATTGAACGCAAAAGTTCGGTCCTATAAGTTATGCTGTGCATTGCCATAAAATTTACACGGTCAAAATACTTGCTTTCCTCAAATTCAAAAAGTTGATTTTCAGGATACATTTTTTTGAACGTTACAAGACGTTGTGTATTATTATAGGCATATTCGTAAACAAAGTTTGACACTAACACGTCGGGGCACTCATCCTTACCTTCAAAAGAACGAAGCGTTTCAAGAACTTTATAAAGTGCTTGTTCATCTACCCAGTCATCTGAGTCAACCACCTTAAAATATTTGCCCGTTGCATTTTTTAGTCCAAAATTTACAGCATCGCCGTGCCCACCGTTTGGCTTGTGTATTGCCCTACATATAGTTGGGTATTCTTTTTCATACCTATCTGCTATTTCTGCCGTGTTATCTTTTTCCGAACCGTCGTTCACAATAAGAATTTCGGCTTCTTCTCCCGCTTTTAAAAGCGATTGAATACACTTGTCCATATACTCCGCTGAGTTAAAGCACGGAACTGCAAATGATATAAGTTTCATAGTTTCCTCCTTTATATAAAACGATTATTGAAATAGTTTGGTTTTGTTTAGCTTAATCGTTTCAATCTTGTCAATATACGTTTTCACGTCCTTTGGAGACGCTTCACGCTCTATTCTTTCACCACCGTTAAACACACGCTTGCTTATTGCGTTTGCGCCACAAGCAACCGTACACGAAATTTCTTCCATAACGTCTATATTATATATACACGCTTTGTTCGGTTTAGTATACCCCACGTTTTCAAGGTTGCCAGCCATATTTTTTTGGCGGTAAAGATAATACGGAAAATATCCGTTTGCACTTAACGTTTGGTGTGCATATTCAACCATTTTATCCACGGTTTCGCCCGATAGCCTTTGTTCTATCTCAGCAAGACGTGAACCACGTTTTATACATAGAGTATGCACGGTAATATTGTCAGGCGAAAGCACAACAGCCTTATCTAGACTATACTTAAAATCTTCAAAACTTTCACCCTCTAACCCTGCGATTAAGTCCATATTAATACTGAACATATCTTTTGCAAGGTTAAACTTTTCTTCGACTTGTTCTGCGGTATGATTTCTACCCAAAAGTTCCAAAGTCTTATTTGAAAAAGTTTGTGGATTTATACAAATTCTTGTTACGTTATGCTTTTTTAATAACCTTAAATTGCTTTCAGTTATCGCATCTGGTCTACCTGCTTCAACGGTATATTCAACACCCGTGTTAATTTTATCTATTGCTGAAAGTACCTTTTCAAGTTGAACGTCCGATAGAGCAACGGGCGTACCGCCACCGATGTAAATACTGCGTAAATTTTTAATAAATTTAACACTGTAATTTATTTCATCGATAAGTGTATCAACGTAATCGTCAACGTATTTTTGTGCGCTTTTTATATCCGCACTTATAAACGAGCAATATTTGCACCTTGACGGACAAAATGGAATAAAAACAAAAAAATCGGTATTATCATCATTGCGACTATAAATTCCTTTTTGGCTGTCAATTACCGCTTGTGTAATCGCCGTTTTAGGCGCACTTACTTTCATAACGTCAGTAAAAAAACTTGTAAATTCGCCAGATTTTTCCATTTGTTGATAAGCAAGTTTTGTAGGTCTTATCCCTGTTAATGCACCCCAAGGAAGTTCTTTTTCAAAAAATTTTGAAAGTGCTTTATATAAAGATAGTTTTGCATACCTTTTAACAAGTCTTTTTCTTTCTATTTCACCGTCAAAACTGCCTATAAGGTTTCCGTAAGCAAATACTTTTCCGTTCACGGTAACGGTGTTTACAAACTTGCCGTCACCGTCTTTTAGTCGGTGCTTTATATTTAGCGAATCACCACAGTCAAACAAGTTGACAACTTCTTTAAGTTCGCTTTGTAAAAATTCAAGGTTAGTATCAATCATATTCTGCCATTACGTTATGTTTTCTTTCAAATTCAAGCGTTGTAAACTCATCGTGTCCAGGGTAAACGGAAAAATCACCGTTTAAGTTAAATAATTTCTTTATAGATTTAACCATATCGTCTCTGTTGCCTGAAACAAAGTCTGTTCTTCCCACGCTTCCGTAAAAGAGAGTATCGCCTGTAAACAGTGCGTTATCTATCATAAAACATACCGAACCGTCAGTATGCCCAGGTGTTTCAAGCACCTTAAACTTTAACCCTAAAACGTCAATTTCATCACCGTCAGAAAAAGTATAATCTGCCGTTAAGTATTCAAACTTTCTGCCAAAATCTCCACCAAGATTATCACCATTCATAAGTTTTGGTGCATCTTTTTTACTTATGTAAACCTTAGCGCCGTCATCTTGCAACTTTTTAGCACAGCCCGAATGGTCAAAGTGGGCGTGTGTTAAAAGCACCGCTTTAATCTTAAACCCACAATCACTTTCCGTTTGCTTTACTTTTTTATAGTTTTCACCACAGTCAATGACAACCGCTTGATTATTTTCGTTTACTAAAAAGTATGTATTTACACGAAGAAGCCCATTTATTAAGTGATAGATTTTCATTAGTTTGCCGTCCTAAATACGTCGGTTATCTTAGGTTCTTGACCTAACTTTTTAATCAAAGTATCAAGGTCATCCTTGCTATTAAGCCTTATACTAAAATCAACGATTGCTTGTCTTGTTTTATGGTCGGTTCTACCGTTCGTTGAAGATATGTCAAGTTTTAACTGTGCAACAACCGACGCTACAACCGACAATACTTCCGCCTGAGTTTCCCCAACAACTTTAATCATTGCGTTATAAGCACCGCCCGATTGTTCATTCCACGAAACTTCAATAAGTCTTTCGTTTTCGGCATTGTGCATATTTGGACAGTCTTTGCGGTGAATAGTTACACCGTGTCCACGAGATATAAACCCAACTATTTCATCACCTGGAACGGGATTACAGCACCCTGCAAAACGCACCAAAAGCCCTGCCATACCCTTTACTTTTACACCACTGACATTTGGTTTATTGCTCTTAAAGTATTTAGTAATTTCTTGCTTCGGTTGGCTTTTTCTATAATAGTCAATGAGTTTTACTATTACTTGGTTTACCGAAACTGCACCGTAACCGATTGAAGAAAACATTTCATCTTGTCCGTTAAAGGACATTCTACTTGCAAGGTGTGCAAAAGAGTCTTCGGTTAAAAGCTCATTCAAATTATAACCCCTACGCTTTGCTTCTGCGTCAAGCATAACTTTACCAACCTTGCCGTTTTCTTCTTGCATTTCACGCTTAAAGAACTGCTTGATTTTTACACGAGCGCTTGAACTTTTTACTATTTTAAGCCAGTCCCACGACGGACCTTTTGAGTTTTGCGACGTTATTACTTCAGCCACGTCACCCACCTGTAATACGGTGTTTAACGGAACTATTTTTGAGTTTACTTTTGCACCTACGCACTTGTTTCCAACGGCTGAGTGGATATTGTAAGCAAAGTCGAGTGGCGTTGCGTCCTTAGGCAAACTTATTACGTCGCCCTTAGGCGTAAAAACAAGAACTTCCGAACTATAAATATCGCCTTTAAGCGAATTTATAAATTCCTTACTGTCCTTTAAACCACCTTGCCATTCCATAACTTCCCTTATCCAAGAAAGTCTAGTATCAAGGTCATCTGCTACCTGTTTCTTTTCTTTATATTTCCAATGCGCTGCGATACCGTATTCAGCAGCGTGGTTCATTTCGTAAGTACGAATTTGAATCTCAAACACTTTACCAAAGTTGGTTACAACAGTCGTGTGTAGCGAACGATACATATTAGGCTTTGGCGTTGCAATATAGTCTTTTATGCGTCCTGGAACAGGTTTCCATTTGTGGTGAATTTTACCAAAAACTTCATAGCATTCGTCAACGGTATTAACTATTATACGAATTGCGACTAAATCGTATATTTGGTCAAGAGTTTTGTTGCGTTCACGCATCTTCCTATATATACTATAAAGGTGCTTTTTTCTACCGTAAACTTCGCCGTTCACGTTAGAATCTTTCATTATTTGATTAACTTCTTCAACGACGTGGTCGACAAACTCAACGTTTGCTTGCAAACGCTCTTCAATATTTGTTGATAAATATTCGTAAAAATCGGGTTCAATATATTTTAAGCAAAGGTCTTCAAGTTCACATTTAATTTGCGATATACCTAACCTATCTGCAAGTGGAGCGTAAACGTCTAACGTTTCACGAGCCATTCTTTGCTGACGTTCTGCCGATAAAAAGTTCAATGAACGCATATTGTGAAGTCTATCGGCAAGTTTTATTATAATAACCCTTATATCCTTTGCCATTGCAACGAAAATTTTTCTAAAATTTTCCGCTTGCTCTTCTTCTTTTGAGTGGAATTGAATTTTATCAAGTTTGGTTACGCCTACTACAAGTTCTAAAACTTCTTCGCCAAACTCCTTTTTAATATCACCTTCGGAAACAGAAGTATCTTCAATCACGTCGTGCAAAAAAGCCGCCGCAATAGTTGAAGCATCAAGCCCCAAATCCGCAAGAATGCGTGCGACGGTACACGGGTGAATAAAGTAATCTTCACCCGAAGCACGCTTTTGGTTTGCGTGCGCTTTTTTGGCAAAATCGTGCGCACGCCTTAAAAGCGATATATCTTTTCCTATATAATTTTCTTCAAGTAGTTTTATAACGTCAAACATATTGCCCCTTTAATAAGACAATTTTACTATATAGTTTAGAATTTGTCAATGCGTTTTTGATATTTTCGTTAAATACGAACGTTCCGTTTTTAATCTCAAATATATCAAGTTCCAAAAACACTTCGGTAACAAACACAAAGTTTTCTTTATTTTCACTGCCTGCGTGCCTTAACGCAAAGTTTGCACTGCCGTTAAATGCTTTGTTATTTAGCGTTTTTAAGTATGTAAATATTCGTGAAAAATCACTTCTATCCGTACTTATTTTATCCAATATTTTATACCCTATAACGTCCGAATATAAATAACTTTTAACATCGCACGCTAAGTACTGCATAGGCTTATCAAGATAAACCACACGTTCAAAGCAGTCGGGAATAGCCCTTGGCGAAATAACAACACAGCTATTACCGTTTTTAGTTTCCACATCAAATAGACTTATAGGAAGCGACTTTACACTGTCAAACTTGGACAAGTTTTCAGCGTCTGAAAGAACGTATAAAGTACCGATAGAGTCTACTACTGCCGTTGCATTTTCTAAGGCAGAATTTATGCCATCGTCAGTTAAAAGCCTTTTTAGTTCATTTTCAAAAACGTGTAATTTTACGCAAGAAAAATCAGCATAATCGGGATAAACAGCACGGACGTAGCCTTTGATTGACTGTCTGCCCTTAAAGGTTGATACGTTTATTTCAAACAAAACTTTTTTATCGACGGGAAGCGAAAGTTGTTCAACGTGCCCACCACCGTTAAAGTCAAGCATTTCTATATTATTACAGTTAAAAGTATAGTGATTAGAGCCTTGTCGAAGCGGAATTGAATTCACACTGTTTACACAAGTTGTAAATACAGGGCGCTTGTTTGCCGTGCCAAATGGCTCTAACATATCAAGTTCACAAGCAAAACGTGACGAAATACCATCTTTAATATCCCACTCTGCATAAACTTTACGCTTTAAGTCGATAGTACCGTATTCACGCTTAACGTATTCGTTAATTTTCTTTTCAAATAAAGCAAAGTTCTCATCGCTTACTGAAACGCCTGCCGCTTGCGAGTGTCCACCATATCCAAGTAGTACTTCTTTTGAATTTGCAATAGCGTCGTATATATTCAAACCGTCAATACTGCGTGCTGAACCTTTCAAAAATTCGTCTTGCCCACCAAAAACTATAACGGGACGGGCATAATCTTCAACAAGTTTAGCGGCAACGATACCGATAAAACCTGCATTCCAATTTTTATTTTTAACTAGAATTACGTCTTTTTTATATAGAGAATACTTCTTTATACGTTGTTTTGCTTGATTATAAATTTCGTCGCACGCTACTTGTCTTGCAACGTTGTATTCATTGAGTTTTACCGCATAGTCAAATACTTTGTTGGGGTCTTTTTGAGTGAACAGTTCAAGTGCTGAGTTAGCGTCACCCATTCTTCCGCCAGCGTTTATTCTTGGTGCGATTGTGTATGCAAGCGTTTGTGCCGTTACGTTTTTATTTTCACCCAAAAGATACTTAAACGGCAAACGCAAACTGTTTACATTGTCAAAAAGTTTTAATCCACAAGCAACGATATCCCTATTCTCATCAACCAAGTCCATACTGTCGGCAACGGTCGCAATCGCAACAAAATCAAGATACGCATCAGCTTTTTCCCCCATCAATGCGTATGCAAGCTTATATGCCACCCCTGCACCGCACAAACCGTTAAACGGATATGCTTGTCCTAAAATTTTAGGATTTATCTTTATGCAGTCGGGTAAAATTTCGGGCGGTTCGTGGTGGTCGGTAACTATTACGTCAATGCCCATTTTCTTTATAGTTTCTATCTTTTCATAATCACTAATACCACAGTCAACCGTGACAAGTAAATCTATTTTATTTTGTGCGTTTAATCTTTCAACCGTTTGAACGTTAAGTCCATAACCTTGCTCTCTTTCGGGAACAAACTTATATAAATTACTTACGCCATAATCTTTTAACGCAAAGTATAAAACGGTGGTTGCACATACCCCATCGGCATCGTAATCACCAAAGACTAAAACCGATTGATTTTGCTCTTTTGCTGTTCTAATTCGTTCGCAAGCATCCTTAACGCCGTCAAGTAAATTAGGATTATAAAACCCATATTTCCCTGGCGATAAAAAGCGTTTTGCCTTTTCCACCGTGTCAATATTACGGTAAAACAAAAGCCTTGCGGTATCAAACAAGATATCGCACTCTTTTGCTATTTGCCAAACCACTTTTTCTTGGTCAGGCGTTAATATTTTACCGTATACTATTTCCATAAATATCCTTTAAATCGAATAAGGCGGAATATTTTCCGCCTTATTGTTTTTTAGCAAATTTCTTGAATAAATTATTTAACGTTGTCTTTTTTTATAGCCGTCCAAATAAGCGGTGTAATAAAGTATGCAACGGATACCGCAGATATTCCTGCAAGTGCCAACTGCAAACCTGCAATCATCATATAAGGCACAAATAATGCGATAAGCGCAACCGATGCAACAAGAACGCTGATTAGCGTAAATAAATATACTTTACTTTGACTTGCTGTTACTTTTTCTGCGATGCTTAATGCTGAAACCTTGGTCGTTGCGTTCTTAATCGCTTGCCTATATTTTGCAACCGTTATCATTGAAAGCACTGCTGAGAGAACTGATGCGAAAATCACACTATATTCAACGTGAGGAAGTGCGTGAATGCGTGTTATTCCCATAAGTGCGATAAAGATAAGCGCTGCACCAACGTACGAGCAAACCACTGAAAGTGCACTTGCAAGTTTACCGATAAATAATGCGCAAATAAACATTACCACTAAGCCGATACCACAAGCAAGAAGCACGCTTCCAACCTGTAAAGGTTTATTGCCAACTACTTGGTTGACCTTAACGGTTGTACTTACGTCTTTTGTTTTATCGTTACCGTCAAGCGCTGTATCAACAGCTAATTTTAATCCTGAAACCTTTTCGGTTACGTCTTCGCTAAACTTATATATTATTGCTGAGCCTTCGTCAACGATTTGATATGAAACGACACCCACGCCGTTATCAGCAAAATATTTGTCAGCCGAAGTTTTCAACACGTCGTTAGCCTCGGTAAAGCCTTGGTCAACACGCACTTCAACTTCATAACTAGAACTGTAATCAACGGTGTTGTTCATTCCAAAAACTCCGAATAGAGTCATCCCAACTAAAAGAACGATAAGCGCTGAAATTATAAACCATTTCATTTTTTTCATAACACCGTTCATATTACACCTCTGCATCAATTTCTACGTCGGTCTTTTCAGCCCTTTTGAAACGAAGAAATTTTTCTTTATTTTTTACAATCGGTAAAATGAGCGACGTGAACATTCTTGTAAACACAAGAGTTGAAATTAACGATACTGCAATACCGATACCGAAAGTTATTGCAAAGCACTTTAACGTGCCTGACGTAAACGCAAGAAGTAAGAGTGCAACAGCACCTGCGATAACGTGATACATTATCGTGGGAACAAGCGATACCTTAAAGCCTTTTGCAACTGCTGCTTTAACAGTTTTTTCACTGTTTGCATATTCGTCCTTAACCGTTTGGGCAAGCATTACCATACCCACTGCACAAGCGATAGTTGCACAAATTATACCAAAAATACCGCCCATTGAAACGATTATGCCTGGAACGCCAATCATTAACCAAGTTTCAAAAAGTATGAATAATAACGTTGCAAGCGACGTGATAACACCCAATCCCCTATAAAATACGATATAAACTATCATAAGGACAAGGATTAACGTCATTATTGAAACGGCACACTTTAACGCAACGTTTGTTCCGTACGGCGAATCAATAACTTCACCATCAGATAGGTCGTACTTATAAGCAAGCCCACCACTTCTCATTTGAAGTGCAAGGCGCTTTGCCATTTCTTCACTGCCGATACCCGTTATACCAAGCATATTGCCTTGGAAAGCGTCCGCAGTAATAGTAGCGTTGAAAAGCACGTTTTCAGTGCCGTGTTCGTCTGCACCACAAGTTATCTTTAAGTAGTAACTGCCACTTTCGTTTTCTTCAATAGCTTTAACCAAAGCATCTTTTGCCTCAGCATTAAACACTATCGAAATAGCATAGTTGCCTTCTTCATAAAGACCTAAATACTGAGAATCAGCAACAACGTCTAAATCTTCCAAAATTTGCGTACTTGGATTAGATTCACTGCCACCAAAAAATTCAACTTCACCGTGTGCAGCGATAACTTTAACGTCTTCGTCAACCGTTTCTGTCTTTTTAAGTTCCAACCTTATATCTTGGTCAAGAACTGCTTCGTCAGTACTCTTTACAGCTTTGATAGAATAAACGTTATAACCTAACGCTTCTACCCTGCCTTTTAAAATTCTTATAACGTCGTCAACGTTTTCAACTTCTTCTTCATTATCCGACGCAAGAGTCATAGTGTATGCAACACCACCCTCTAAATCGTAATCCAACTCTATTGCACCTAACGCTGACTGGTATTCCTTTACGCCCATAGGAAAACGAATAAAAGTCATAACGAGAATGAAAGCCATAATTATGCTTACAATCGTCAATAGAGTTATTGATTTCTTCTTACTCATTTTTGCCTCCAATATTATCAACTATATATAGCCTATCTTAAATATTATATAGTATTAAACAAACTAGGTCAACAATTTTTTGCGTTTTATTCAAAAAACCTTTTATTTTTTTGCAATTTTTTCCATATTTTTGCTTCTAACAATACGTTTAAATAAAGCAAAATCAAGGAACGGCTAAACCGCTCCTTGAAATATGGTTTTTAATATAAAACTTAGTCTTCTATATTATTCAAATCTTCAAGCATTTTATTTAAGTCTGCACCGTGAACTTCTGCTGCTTCACCAACAGTTTCACCGTGTGCAAGAGCACAACCCAAACAGTGCATTCCGTACGACATTAAAATATCGCCTGCCTTGGGGTTGATTTGAATTGCTTCAAAAATTGTCGTGTTTTCAGTAATTTTGTTTGCCATAATAATGTATCTCCTTTAATTTAACCTAATTATACCCTGAACTGCTTGCCGTTAAAATAGTGTGACAAACTTTTTTCAGTTTCTTGTTTAATTATATAATTATTTTTAAAATATGTCAATCAAAATTGATAATTATCATTTTTTATGCAGCACTAATATAGTGGCAAAGCCGAACCGAAGTTCAATCCGTATATCATCGCTCCAATGAAAAAAGCACCTTCTGGGTGCAAATTCAACTTAATACTTGGCGGGTGATGAGAAGCATCTACGCTTCGCTACAATGGCAAAGCCGAACCGAAGTTCAATCCGTATATCAACGCTCCAATGAAAAAAGCACCCAAAAGGTGCTTTTTTCATTGGAGCGGGTGATGAGAATCGAACTCACAACCACAGCTTGGGAAGCTGTTGTTTTGCCACTAAACTACACCCGCACAAAGTGCAAATATTCTTTCTTTGCACTTAATTATTTAACTTGTTTTATTATATCAAAAAAAATATTGTATGTAAACTTTATTTTGCTTAAATTTTAAAATAATCCGTAAAAAATCATACCCAAAAGCGCGGAAATTAGTATCAAGAAGATTGGCGAAATCGCCTTTTCCCGTAATTTTTTGTAGATAAAATGCACACTTGCTGATATCGCAAATATTACCAAGGCTTTCCAGTCAAATGTTATTCCGTCAGAAACTTTTTCAAGCGATAAAATTACCGTTAAAAACATTATTATCGCCGTGCCTAAAATTAGCCCCACAACAACGGGGCGAAGTCCGTTTAAAAACGCTTTAACGCCTGCGAATTTTAAGAGTCCTTTTATTACCGATGCTATTATTAAAATTATTATAAACGAAGGTAGAACCACACCAAGAGTTGCCATTAAAGCGCCTAAAATTCCACCCTTAGTTGCACCGATAAAAGTTGCCATATTTATTGCAATAGGACCTGGGGTGCTCTCTGCCACTGCGATAAAGTTCATAATTTCTTCGCTAGTCAACCATGCGTGCGCCAAAACTTCATCTGTTAGTAGTGGAATCATTGCGTATCCACCGCCAAACGATACTATACCAATCTTAAAAAAAGTTAAAAACAAATCTAAAAGTAAGGGCATTTATTCATCCCCCTTTTTATCTTTGTTCTTATCGGTTTTCTTAAAATATGAAAATAGATACGTTATAAGTCCTAAGACACCGCCTATTAAAATGAAAAACACCGAAGAAAAATCCACTGCAAATATAGAAAACGCTACAAGGCAAACGCAAGTTAAAGTAAGAAGTATCACGTTAAACGCCGTGCGTTTTAAGTGCTTAAACATTTTTATCCCAGCAGACATTATTAAATACACTACGCACGCTTGGATACCCTTAAACGCATACTGCACGATAGTAAGTGATAAAAACGCATCAAAAAATAACGATATAATAAAGATTATTATTAAGGACGGCAAAACTACGCCAAGCGTTGCGAAAAGCGAACCGAAAAATCCGCATATTTTATAACCTATATACGTTGCGGAATTTATGGCAAGCGGACCGGGCGTGCTTTCAGCAATTGCTATTACGTCCAAAAATTCTTCGTGTTCTATCCATTTTTTTCTTTCTACAAGTTCCCTTTCGATAATCGCAATCATTGCATATCCACCGCCAAAAGTGAATAATCCGATTTTAAACATCGCAAAAAACAAAGAAAGTAGCGTTTTTAATTTTTTCATATATATTATTATAGTGTTATAAGCCTTTTTTTGCAAACGTTTTAACACTAAAATTGAAACCCACCGCAAAAATACGGTGGGCTTCAAAGTGGTTAAAAGAAAATTGTATATGGTTATTTGCTGGTTTTTCTATTTTGTTTTAATTGATTGAGTTTTTCTATTGCCTGTGCTTCGCCGTCAGCTAACGCCTTATCAAACTTTGCTTTTGCCTGAGAAAAAGTTTTTTCAACTTCGGCTTTCTTATCGGCAATATTTTGTTTTTGTTCATCGGTAAGTTCAGCTTCAATATCCGCTAAAACTTCGCTTGCCTTTTGGTTTAAGTCATCAGCATAACCTTTAAGTTCGCTAGCGGTTACGCCGTCCTTTAATCCATTTATAATTTGGTTAAACGCTTCGTCCTTTA